>DASWDH010000284.1:0-5974 GCA_036395495.1 Polyangiaceae bacterium | reverse complement strand
ATCCCCCCGGAACCGATAACCGTACATCGGGGCCCGCTTGTGGAGCCACGCTACGAGATTGCCCGGCTGATCGGCCGAGTTTCCCTCGGCCAAATACTGCTCGATCAGCGCGACGTGCCGGCGATGGTAGATGTACGTCGCGGTGCCGACCAGGTTGGTCGTCGGATTTTTTGGCTTCTCGATGAACGAGGTGACGCGGTCGTTCGGATCGAGCTCGACGATGCTGTACTGCTTGACGAGCTCGACGTCTTTGCACTCGTAAAGCGCGATCGCGCTGGCCTCCCCCTTCGTTCGCCAATACGCGACGTATTCGGCGAGACTGTAGTCGAAGAGGTTGTCCCCGGCGCAGATCAGCAGATCTTGGCTCTCTAGCTGACCTTTCTCGACCGTGAATCGAATGTCTCCAATCGCTCCCAGCCGGTCGTCGTTGCTGAGCGTGCCGTCGTCGTGCACGAAAATGGGAATCTTGCCGCCGTGCTTTTCAGCCCAATCTCGAAAACCGCCGGCAAATTTGTGGTTGGTGACCACGTGCACGCCGTCGATTTCTGGTACCTCGGCAATCTTGTCGTAGAGGTAGTCGACGATCGGGCGGCCGGCCAACGGAAGGAGCGGCTTGGCCAACGTATTGGTGAGGGGTCGAAGCCGCGTCGCGTATCCGGCCGCCAGAAGAATGGCTTTCATCGGACCCCTTTTCCCAAGAACTCGGCGGCGCCGCAAGACCGTTCAGCGGCTTGCCCAGCGCGAGGCTCGTGGGGTACGTATCCCTCGTGAATTCCCCCCCATCGAAGGTCGCGGCCGGAGCGCCGTTCTTCCGCGCGCTCGGCCGGTTTTTTGGTTCGGTGGACCTCCGGAGTCTTGCCCTTCTGCGCGTCGTGCTCGGGGGGCTCTTGATCGCCGACCTGCTCGCTCGCTTTGGCTACGTCGACGACCTCTATTCGAACGACGGGGTTCTCACCAACCACTTCTCGCTTTTCCGGCCCCTCGCTCGCCACCAATTCTCGCTGTACGTCGCCCTCTCGTCGCCGCGCGACGTAGCGGTGGCGTTCGCCCTCACGCTGGTGGTCTACCTCCTTTTCACGTTGGGCTACCGGACGCGGCTCTTTCAGGTGCTCTCGTTCATCTGCGTGACGAGCCTGCACTCGCGCAACCTCTTGGCCGAGCTCCCTTCCGACATCCCTCTCCATCTCTGGATGGCTTGGTCGCTCGTCCTTCCACTCGGAGCGCGGTTCTCGCTCGATAGCTTGAGAAAGTCGCTCGCGCGCGAGCAGGAGAGCTCCCCAGAAGAGCTCAACCGCCGTGAATCGCTTTCCCAGAGCTTCACCTCGATTGCGGTCTTCGGAATGCTGCTCCAGCTCGCCGTCATGCACGTGGCCGCTGCGCTGCGACAGTCCGGCGACACCTGGCGGGACGGCACGGCCTTTTATTATGCGTTGCGCCAGAACCTGTGGGTGACCGACTGGGGAGCTTGGATCGCCCGGCACGCGAGCCTCGCGTCGCTGCAGAAGCTCGCGCTCGCCTACCGGGTCTCCGAGATCGTCATCGGCCTCCTCGTGCTGGTACCCGTGTCGTTCGTTCGACGTGTCTCCATCCTGCTGCTTTTGCTTTTTCACCTCGCTTCACGTGCGGTCTGGAATTTCGGTCTCTACGATTGGGTGATGGTCGCCGCGCTACCGATCCTCGTGTCGCCGCGCGATTGGGAGATCTTGAAGGGGTGGTATCAGCGGCGAAAGGCGCCGCTCACCGTCTATTTCGACGAGGATTGTGGCATCTGCCTCTGGATCGCGCGGCTGCTCAAGCGGCTCGACGCCCTGGCGCGGCTCACCTTCGTGGCGAACACGTCGGACGCCGCCCCGCCCGAGGTGAAGGCCGTCGCCGCCGACACCGCGATCGTGCGCAACGAAGCTAGCGGTAAGACCTACGCCAAAGCGCGCGCGATGGCCGCGATCTTGCGCTCGTTGCCGCTCTGCGCGCCGCTTGGACTCGCGCTTTCCACCCCCGGCTTATCGCAACTGGCCGATCGGCTCTACGACAGCGTCGCGCGGCGGCGTACGGCGATCTCGGTTTGGTTCGGCCTCGAGGCCTGCGGTGTCCGGCAAGAGTCGCCTCCCGCCGAAGCGTCGGCACCCGAAGAATCCCCCTGGGATTCGGTCGCTCGCGCACTCGCCCTCTTGCGCGAGGGGGCTGCCGCCGCGTTTCTGGGTGTCTGCGTCATCGCCTTCATGCGTGACATGAACGATGCGACGCGCCCTCGGGGCTTCGAGGCGACCGTCTACTCGATCATCGCCTATCCGCGCCTGTTCCAGACCTGGGGGCTTTTTGCGCCGGATCCTCCCAAGCGGCAGGGCACGCTCGTCGTGGAGGGATGGACCGCACGAGGCACCAAGCTCGATCCCTTCACCGGACAGTCGCCGCTCGAATCGCTCGACCCCTCCGCCGGTGCGGCGATGAACCCGCGGCCGCGGCCCCTCATCGCCGCATATTTCAGCAACATCAGCCAACCCGCGCGCGCGACGTACATCGACGGGCTGCGCGACTACATCCAAAAGCTCGGCGACAAGCGCGATCCCAACGACAAGCTGGTCTCGTTCACGGTCAACTGGGTCGACGCTCCCATCCCGCCGCCGGAGGGTACGGGTTTGCCGTCCGATACGATGGAGGGCATGGGGCGTCGCAGGCTCACGGCCCGTCCATGAAACGGCGGTTGCAGAAGGCTGCGGCGTTTCTGCGCGAGCGATACTTCACGATCGATGCACGGACGCTCGGGCTCTTCCGAATTGGCTTCGGACTGCTCTTGATCGCCAATGTGTACGATCGAACCAAAGGCCCCGACGCCGTCGCGTTCTACACGAACGATGGCGTCTTGCCGAACCACTACGCCCTGTTCGCCCCGATGGGCGAGAGGCTCTGGTCGCTGCTTTTTCCTTTCTCGACGGCGGGTGAGGTCCAGGTCGCGTTTGCTCTCATCTTGCTCGCCTACGCCGCGTACACGCTCGGCTACCGCACCAAGCTCTCCCAGATTCTCGTGGTCGTGTGCTTGCTGTCCCTCGACAATCGCAACCTGACGCTCCAAAACGGCGGAATCGTCGTCACCAACGTCGTCGCGGTGTGGACGGCCTTTCTCCCCCTCGGTGCGCGTTTCTCCCTCGATCAGCTGTTGCGCTCGTTGAAGGAGCGCAGGGAGGCGACCCCCGCGGAGCTGAACGACCGGGGCCCGATGGTGAGGAGCGCGCCGCGATATGCGAGGTTCGCCTTCTTCGGCATTCTTCTGAATTTCGTGGCGATTTACTTTTTCAACTTCGCGCACAAGAAGGGCCTCACCTGGCGCGAGGGTTCGGCGGTCCACTGGGTGCTCTGGCAAAACCGTATCGCCACGATTTGGGCGGCCTGGATACGCATGCACGAGCCGGCATGGTTCAGCCCTTTCGCGACCAGAGCCACCCTCGGCATCGAAGCTGCCATTCCCGTCTGGTTGATATTGCCCATGGCGCAAAAATGGACGCGGCGCGTCGCGATTCTCAGCATCTGGGCGCTCCATTGCGGCATCTCGCTGATGATGACCCTGGGTCCCTTCTCCTACTCGATGATGGCCTTCTCGCTGTTGCTCATCGGTGAAGACGATTGGAAAATCGTCGAGCGACTTTTTTCTCACAACGGCCCCAAGGTGTCGGTCATCTACGATGCATCGAGTCGCATCCACGATCTGGCGCGCGTGCTGGCTCGTCTCGATCTGCGCAACGCACTCGAGTTCGTGGACCGGCGAGATGTCGCTCGCCAGCCTTTCTCGGCCGAGGCACTCGAGCGGGTCGAGGGATGCCCGCTCGTGGTCTTCGACGCTCCCCGTCAGCGTTGGGAAAAAGGCACCCCCGCGCTTGCCACGATGGTGCGTGTCTTGCCGTTCGGCTTTTTGTACGCCTGGCCGTTTCGGCTGTCCTTCGTGCGCTCGCGGCTCGACCGCACGCTCGAGACGGTTCCCGGCGCTCGAGGCCGCGCTGCGTCGCGGCCGTTCGTCGAAGCGCCGGTGACCCGGTTCCGGCGCGCGACGCTGCGCGTCAGCGGAGAGCTCCTCGCCGCACTCCTTTTCGCGACGCTCGCCGTTCAAGTCGCGAGCGACAATTGGGCCATCCCCAATCCTTACCGCCTACGGACGCGTCCCCGTTTCATGCGCGAGATCGTCGATTACATGCGGCTGCCGCAAGGCTGGAGCATGTTCTCGCCCGACGCGCCGCGCGACGATGGAACGATCGTCATCGACGCCCTCCTGTCCGACGGACGCCACCTCGACCCTCGCAAACAAAAGCCGCCCGATTTCGAAGCGGCCTTCCACGGCCCCTGGTTCGACGACCAGCAGTGGTGCGACTGGGATCTTCGGATGAAGTTCGAGGGCAACCGCCACCTGTACCCGTATTTTCGGGAATACATTGCCCGTCTGGACGATTTTCCGAGCTGGCGGCAGAATGCAACCATCACGTACTTCGAGGTTTACTGGGTCAACAACGCCGCACCCCCTCCCGGCAGCACCCAGCCTTACAACCTCACGAGGCAACTTCTGTTCTCGGGCGGGGTTCGGCCGTGAGCCCGACCCTTTGTCCGTGGCGGGCAACATTTTCTCAGAAAATCCGCACTTCCGGCCTAGATACGTAAGTGCTTTTACGGCGAGACTTCTGTCCTCGACTGCGGTAAAGGGGGGACCTACCGTGCATGTCCGCACGGGTATTGCTGAGCGGCGCGAGCCGCCTGATCGCTAGGATGAAGGATATGGCAACTGGCACTGTGAAGTGGTTCAACGATTCGAAGGGATTCGGTTTCATCAAGCAGGAGGGCGGCGAAGACGTATTTTGCCACCACTCGGCGATCATGGCCGATGGTTTTCGCAGCCTCACCGAAGGACAGACCGTCGAGTTCGAGGTGAAGAGAGGGCCTAAGGGACTTCAGGCCGAAAACGTGCGAGTGGTTCGATAACGAGCGAAGCCGGAGCCGCCGGCTTCCTTACCCCATTGGCGCGCCGAGTAACTCAATGGCGCAGGCAGGCCGCGGCCGCGCCGAGTAACTCAACAACCCCGCCCACTCAGGATCTGCGTCGCGGGCGGGGGGCGTTGCGGATCTGCGCCGTCGACCACGTCCCGACGATGTTCCGCAGGCGCTGTCGTTCATCGTCGCGGAGCTCGCCTTCGGCATAGAGCCGAGGCCTGCCCCCTTCGATGACCCCGCGTAAAGTGGCGCTCTCGACCGTGCGGACCACGTCCGAGATGTCGTCGAGGAGCCGTTGTGGGATTCGACCGCGCCGCACGGAAACTCTGCCCCGGCGGACGTGAAGGAAAAAGAGCTCGTTGGCCCGAACCAGCGCGAGCACGAGCGGCATGGCCAACAAGGCGAACGCGAGCGCGAAGAGCAGCAACATCATGGCACAGGCACGATGGGCAGGTCGACCACGAACCGAGCGCCCGGTTGGTGCGATTCGTCGAGCTGGATCGTCCCGTGCGCGGATTCGACGAGACCACGGCAGACCGCGAGACCGAGCCCGGTGCCCTTACCGACCTCCTTGGTCGTCACGAACGGTTCGAACAGGCGCTCGCGAATGGCGGGGTCGATCCCGGGCCCGTCGTCTTCCACGAGCACGCGAATGCTCGATCCGTTTCGGTTGGCCCGCAGCGTGACTTTGCCCCGCGGGCCGCTCGCGTCCGCGGCGTTGAGGAGCAGGTTCAGCAGCACCTGGACGAGATGCTCATTGCCGAGCATGACCGGAGGAAGGTCCGGTTCGGCGTCGACCGAAAGTGCGACATCGCGAAAGCTCCCCTGCGGCCGCACGAGAGCGACGGCGTCGCTGATCGCTTCGGCGATCGCGCCTGGTTGGTCGTCTCGCCGGGATGCTGCGCGGGCAAAGTCGAGCAGGTCGCGAAGCACGCGGTGGATGCGCTCGGTCTCTTTGCGAATACGCAACAAGAAATCGTGCTGCTCTCCGGCGCTCTGCCCCCCC
>DASWDH010000283.1:0-13149 GCA_036395495.1 Polyangiaceae bacterium | reverse complement strand
GCCCTCGGCGAGCCGAACGGCGACGTAGCGGCACATCGAGGCGATCTCGCGCTCGAGGTTCCGAACGCCGGCTTCTTTCGTGTAGTGATCGATGAGCGCCGAGATGCCCTCGATCATGAACTCGAGCCGCTCGTCGGTGAGACCGTGCTCGGAGAGCTGCTTGGGCACGAGGAACTCGCGCGCGATGCTGAGCTTCTCGTTGCGCGTGTATCCGCTCACCTCGATGACTTCCATGCGGTCGAGGAGCGCGGGGGGGATCGTTTCGTAGTTGTTCGCGGTCGCCAAGAACGTGATCTGGGAGACGTCGAAAGCGCAGTCGATGTAGTGGTCCTGAAAGGTCACGTTCTGCTCGGGGTCCAGCACCTCCAAGAGCGCCGCGGCCGGATCGCCGCGCATGTCGATGCCGAGCTTGTCGACTTCGTCGAGCACGAGCACCGGATTCTTGGTGCCCACCTTCTTCAGCGCCTGCATGATCCGCCCGGGTAGCGCGCCCACGTAGGTTCGCCGGTGGCCGCGGATCTCGGCTTCGTCGCGCACGCCTCCGAGGGCGATGCGTCCATAGCGCCGTCCCATCGAGCGGGCGATCGAGCGGCCGAGCGAGGTTTTCCCGACGCCGGGCGGACCGATGAAACAGAGAATGGGACCCTTCTTGTCTTTGCGAAGCTTGCGGATGGCGACGTATTCGACGATGCGCTTTTTGACCTTCTCGAGGCCGTAGTGGTCCTCGTCCAGGCAGCGACGCACGTCGGCGACCTCGATTCGGTCGGGGGTCGTCTTCGACCAGGGCAAGTCGGCCAGCCACTCGAGGTACGTCTTGGTCACGTTGAACTCGGCCGACTGCTGCTGCATCGACGAGAGGCGGAGCAGCTGCTTTTTGGCGATCTTGTCGGCCTCCTGGGGGAGCAGGGCGCGCCGCAGCCGCTCGCGCAGCTCTTCGATCTCGTCGTCGTCGCCCCCCTCGCCGAGCTCCTCTTTGATCGCTTTCATCTGTTGGCGCAGGATGTATTCGCGCTGAGATTTGCCCATCTCCTCCTGCACCATCGAGGAGATCTCTTTTTTGACTTTGAGCACCTCGAGCTGGCGTCCGACCATGGCGAGCACCAGGCGAACGCGCGTTTTGACGTCGAACGCCTCCAATATCTGCTGCTTGTCGCCGACCGAGGCGTGCTCCTGGGGGAAATTCGAGGCGATGAGATCGGCGAGCGCACCGGGTTCGCGCACGTTGTCGAGGATGCCGGCCGTCTCTTTGGGCAGGTTGGGCATCAATCCCAGCACTTCCCTGGTCGACTCGCGCAGGCTCGTGCCGAGGGCATCGAGCTCCACGTCGCGGCTCAGCGCTTCGCTGATGCGCGTGATCCGAGCGCGCATGAACGGCTCGAGTCCGCTCGGCGCCGTGATCCGAAAACGGCCGAGGCCGTTCAGGACCACGCTGTAGTTATTTTGCCCGAGACGAATGACTTTGACGACCCTGGCCAGCGTGCCGATGTCGAAGAGATCCTTGAAGGTGGGCTCGTCGAGGTCGGGACTCTTTTGGCTCACGATGCCGACCAGCGCGCGTTCGCGCCCCAGCAGATCCTCGACGAGGCGCACGCTTCTCGGGCGGCCGACGTTGATCGGCACCACCGACATCGGAAAAAGGACGCTGTTGCGCAGCGGGAGAATGGGGACGGTGTCCGCTACCGTACCCGACGACGGAGGGGAGCCAACAGCCATACCGGCACCGTAGCACCAGCGGCCCGGCGTAGCATCACGCGCGGACGGGTGGCCCGCGCAGCGGAGCCACCATTCCTGGGCCAATTTGTGGTAGGCCAACCTTCGTGCGAGTTTCGTTCCGGTGCGCTCTGGCGGTCGCGTTCGCTTTCCTCGGCTGCCGATCGACCGCCCTGCAGCAGGGCCCGAGCGATACGCTGCGCGCTTACTCCCGCGCGCTCGACGAGGGGCACCCCGACGACGCTTACAAGCTTTTGTCGAGCGAGGCCCGCCGGAGCATCTCGCCGGATGCTTTTCGGAGGATGGTGAAGGAGAACGCGCCGGAGATGAAAGACATCGCGCACGCTCTTTCGCGTCCCTCGAGCGATCCGGTGGTCACCGCGACCGTCACCTCCCCGAAGGGTGAAACGATCTTGCTCGTCTACGAGGAGGGGCGCTGGCGACTCGACGGCTCGGCGATCAATCTCTACGGCCAATCGACGCCGCGACAATCCATCGAAGCATTCTTGCGCGCCTTCGAGCGAAAGCGTTTCGATGTTCTGCTCCGATTCGTTCCCGATGCCCACATGGAGGGCCTCGACGCGCAGAAGCTACGCGCGGCGTGGGAAGGCGCGCAGAAGGAAGAGATGTTGCGCATCACGTCGGCGCTTCGCGCTGCACTCCCCACCGCACAGTTCGAGGAGATCGGCGATCGAGCGACGATGGCTTACGGATCGGGTGGCACCGTGCAGCTCGTGCGCGAGCACGGCGCTTGGAAAATCGAAGACTTCGACTGACGAGTCCCGTTGGGGTGCCGCGCGCGCTGACCTCCTCCCGCACCCACGCACAGCGGATGTTTCGTGAGCGTGTCGCAGTGGTCTCGAGCTTTGCCACGACGCAGATGTCACAGCCATTTTTCGATGTTCACGTCATCGAACTCCGAAATGTTCTGCTAAAATCTTGATCACGTACGACGAACGTGTTCGAAAGACGCGCGTTCGTAGATGTCAATGTGTAGGGGGACGCCCCGTCCTTAAGAAAAGGGGAAGGAGATGACTGATGCGTAAGCTTCATTGGATTTCGATCGCCGTGATCACGCTGCCTTTGGCTGTAGCAGGTGCTTGTGGCGGAGATGATACCGCTGCGCCGGGCACCAGTGGATCGAGCGGCAAGGGCGGTTCGAGTACCAGTTCCACCACCAGCACCACGGCCACCACCGGCACGACCGGCGGAACGGGTGGCGGCGGATCGGGAGGTACCGGCGGAACAGGTGGGACGACGGCCGGCACCGGAGGCGCCGGCACCGGAGGCGCCGGCACCGGAGGCGCGTTGGACGCAGGAAGTGACCGCACGCTCCCCGACGTCGTGGATATCCCGGATCATGTGCTTCCTGACGTAGTTCCGAGCGGCTGAGTCGTTACTCGGCCAGCGACGAGGAAAGAACCACCGCAAGCGCCGCACCGGTGCTTGCGCGTGGTTCTTACTCGCGCCGCTTCGGCTGCTATCGCGATCGGCTCAGCGGCACTCGCCGTTCGTGCAGCGGCCGCCGTCGCAGGTGTGCCCGCAGGTACCGCAGTTGTTTTTGTCCGCCTTCGCGTTGACGCAGGTGAGTCTCCCCGCTTCGGAGCCGCCTCCCGTGCAGTCCAACAGCCCGGTCGCGCACGCGCACATTCGTTCGCTGCAGATCGCTCCCGTGCCGCACGCCTTGCCGCACCCGCCGCAGTTCTGTGGGTTCGTCGACGTGTTGACGCAGAGCGGAGGTGTCCCGCACGCCTCGGTATTCGGCGGACAAGCGCACGAGCCGCTCACGCAGATCATGCCACCCGTGCAAGCGACGCCACAGGTGCCGCAGTTGCCCGAGTTGGTTTGCAGGTTCACGCAGGCCCCCGTGCAAGCGGTGAGATCCTCCGAACCGCACATCGTCGTGCAGCCACCGGTGGAGCAAACTTGATTCGTGCCGCAGGCGTTGGTGCAACTACCGCAATGCTGGGGATCGCTCTGCAAGTCGCTGCAGACGCCATTGCAAAGCGTGCCGCCGTTCGGGCAAACGCAGAGGCCATTGCCGCACACCTGACCCCCGGTGCAAACGACGCCGCAGGCTCCGCAGTTGTTGGGGTCGACCTTGACGTTGACACAAGCGCCGCCGCAACTGACCTGCTGCGTCGGGCAGCCGGTGGTCGTGCATTTACCCGCGAGACAAGCTTCTCCCGACGCGCATTTCATGTTGCAGCCACCACAGTTCTGAAAATCGGCCAGCGTGTCGACGCACCTGCCGTTGCAGACCATCTGTCCCACCGGGCAGTCGCACTTACCCGCGGTGCAGACCTGGTTGGCCGCGCACACGATCCCGCAGGCGCCGCAGTTGTTGCGGTCACTGTTCTTGTCGACGCAGCCGCCATTGCACTCGATCAGCGGCGACGAGCAGGAGTTCAGGCATTTCCCGGCGCTGCAGACCTGAGTCGTCGCGCACATGATGCCGCACTCCCCGCAGTTGACCTTGTCCGCGGATAGGTTCACGCAGGTGGTGCCGCACTTGTCGAGGCCCACGTTGCACACGCATTGAGCCGTCGCAACCTCCGCCACCGTCACCGTGCCGCAGATCTCTCCGGTTGCACACGCCGTCGTGCAGTTACCGCAGTGGGACGAATCGCTGCTGGTATCGACGCAGCTCCGATCGCACTTCACGAGCGGCTTCGTACAGGTCAGCGTGCAAAGCCCGAGCTCACAGAGCTCGGTCATTGGGCATGAGGTCGTGCAGTTGCCGCAATAGCTCGCATTGGTAAGCGTGTTGACGCAGAGACCGCTGCAATACGTCTCGACGGTGGAACAGACGTTCCCCCGTCCCCGGGAGTCGTCTCGCTTTGGGTGTCGGCCGGCGTGACCTCCGGGTTCGACTGATCGCCCCCTGTCGCGACATCCGACCGCGGCGTTCCCGTATCGCGCGACGTCGAGCGATCGCTGCCCGCATCGACGACCGGCGCGATTTCGGCCACGTCATCGCCACCGCATCCGGTGAACGAGACGACCGCAAACCCCGTCATCACTACGAAGACCGCAAATTTTCCCGCTGCCATGGCGCCTACCCCCGTGCAAGAAAACACTACAACGTTTCCAAAGAGGTCATGACGATGTCAATGACCTTCATGCCGATATCACCGGGTGCCTGGTCAGCTGCGTGACCGCTCGGAGGGGCGCTATGACGGTTGCGTCATCTCCGTGGTCTCGGCGTCTACCACGCAGATGCATTCTTCACGTGCAGGTGCCCTCTCGATCCGCTGCGGGGGCGCCTAACGATCCAGGCATGTTTTCTGCTTCGAAAGGCGGGGAGTAGTCCAACCATTTGTACTCCGGGCAACTACCCCATCGACCCCGGAGGACGCGACCGAGCGCGGTCAGGCAGGAGCCCCTGCCCTTTCAGTTTGGAGATCACATGCCCGAGTCCTGCGAACCCATTGCAACACGCGAAAACGAGCGAAACGCAACGGCAGGCCACCAGCCGGTGCACATCCAATTGGATGTGACGCTGCAGAGCGAGTCCAACTTCTACATGGGTCTCGGGGACAAACTGCCCAACGGCGGCCTCTTCATCGCAACGCACATGGTTCGCCCGGTCGGAACGGAAGTCGAAGTCGCGTTGAGGCTTCCGGCGAGCGATCACGTCGTTCAAGCGCGCGGCGTCGTGCGATGGGTACGCGAATTTTCCGAAGCGACGGAAGCGCCTCCCGGAATGGGCGTCCGCTTCGAAAAACTCGATCCCGCCGACATGGACGCGATCCAAACTTTCTTGAAGTCGCGCGCGCCATTGTTTTTCGAGTAGCCAGCCGAGCTGCACATGACGCGCCATATTTCGACGGTCATTTCAACCGTCGCCTTCTTGCTCGTGTGCGGGTGCACCGGGCACTCGGGCAAAAACTCCAACGGCCGCACCGATACGTGCACCCCGGATCTCCCGTCGTTGCAGAGCCAGGTTTTCCCCTCTTGCGTCGGCGCCACTTGCCACAACTCGGCTGACCAGGCGGCGGCGCTCGATCTCTCGGCGGCCGACGTCGAAAATTGGCTCGTCGGCATCACCGCCGGCACGTGCCCTGGATGGATGCGTGTCGTGCCCGGAAGTCCGGATCAGTCGCTCCTCTATACCAAGCTGGTCGGCACGCCCCCCTGCGGCGCTCCGATGCCGGTCGGCGGTCACTTGAGCGATGCGCAAACCGAGTGCGTCCGCGGATGGATCGCGGGACTGAACGGCGTCGACGGCGGCTGCGTCAGCTGCGGAGGGGCGGCGTGTGTCGATCTGTCGCTCGATTCCGCCAACTGCGGAAGCTGCGGCAACGTGTGCCCCGCGGGCGCCGCGTGCGCAAACGGTGGGTGCCTTTGCGGAGGCAACACAACGTTGTGCGACAATGCCTGCGTCGACACCCAGACCAATGCCGCGCACTGCGGCGATTGTGCAACGACGTGCGGGCCCGGAGGAACATGCTCGGGAGGTCACTGCGGGTGCGCCACCGGCCTCGAGTCCTGCGCCGGCGTCTGCGTCGACTTGGCGACGAACACCAACGATTGCGGCGTGTGCGGGCGCCACTGTCCGACCGGTGCATCGTGCGCCGCGAACAACTGCACCTGTCCCAATGGCACGAGCGACTGCAACGGCCTGTGCGCGGAGAAGTCGTCGGACCCTTCCAACTGCGGAACCTGCGGACATGTCTGCGACCCTGGCCTGGTGTGCAATGCAGGAAGTTGCACCTCTGGTTGTGGATCGTTCACCCAGTGCGGCTCATCGTGCGTCGACACGACGACGAGTAGTTTCAATTGTGGAGGCTGCGGCAAAGCGTGTCCCTCGGGCGCGAGCTGCGTCGACAGCATGTGCGCCTGCCCGACCGGCACATCGCCGTGCAACGGCGCCTGCATCAACACGACGACCGATCTCGGCAACTGCGGCGGCTGCGGCATCAAATGCCCGAGCGGCACCACCTGCAGCAGCGGTCACTGCCAGTGTTCGTCGGGCGAGCTTTGCGGAACATCGTGCGTCGACACCCAGCTCGACCCCGCCAACTGCGGAATGTGCGGGCGTGGCTGTTTCAACCCGCAGACTTGCCAATCGGGTATGTGCGGATGTTCGAATGGCGGCGTCGTTTGCGGCAGCGCGTGCGTGCTCACGGCGACCGATCCCGCCAACTGCGGCTCGTGCGGTCACGCCTGCGCGCCAGGTCTCACTTGTTCGTCGGGCATGTGCGTTTGCGGGACCACGAGCGTCTCTTTTTCATCCGCCGTACAGCCGATCTTCACCGCCAGCTGTACCGCGTCCGGTTGCCATTCCGGCGCGGTCCCCAAGGAGAACTTGGACCTGACCATGGGCAAGGCCTGGGGGCAGCTCGTCAACATCAAGACCAACGAGTGCACCGCCGGGCGCATTCGCGTCGTACCGAAAAATCCCTCGACGAGCTATCTCGTCGACAAGCTCCTCGGGACGAACATGTGCTTCGGATCGCAGATGCCGAAGGCGGGCGTGGCGTTGCCGACGACGCAACTGCAAACGATTACGAATTGGATTTGCCAGGGCGCGCCGAACAACTGAGCATTCGAAGCCCGTTCTCCGTGAAATAATCCACTTTGCAGATGGTCATTCGATTGACCACTAACGATTGTCCGTGAAAACCGTTTCGGCTAGCACAACGGACAAACACGATGTTATACGAAGAGGCGTCAGGCTGGCTCGGGCTGACGGCAAAGCATTCGGAGAGGGGACATGGGAGCAGCCGACAGCGTTCGTCATCGACACCTCGAATTGCTCGAGCTCGCGAGCGAGACGATCCCTCTGCTCGACGCCGACCATTTGCGGCGAGACTGCTTCAAGGCGCGATTGAAATTGCTGGCCTGGGCGAACGCCGTGCGCCTCCATCTCGATTTGGAAAATCGGTCGGTCTACGCGCGCCTCTGGCCGCATTGCGATCCGATGGTGATCACGAAAGCCCTTCGCTTCCAGCGCGAGCTCCGTGCTCTGGCCGATCGGGTGACCGACTACGCCGACCAGTGGCTTTTGGCAAATGACGCCATCGCCAGCTCACCGAACGAATTCATCGAAGAGACGAACTTCGTCTTCGAGCTTTTTTCGGGTCGATTGCAGCTCGAAGACGAGGTTCGACACAGCTATGGCAGCGGCAGTTTCCCCGCCGCGGCGGCGACGGGAACGGACGGCTGGTCGTCTTTTGGGAGGTCCTAACATGACTGCGTACGCAGTCATGCTGGGATCGATCGGAGTGCTTGTTGCTTCCGCTGCCTCCGCGGAATCGGGTAGGCAGAGGTTTGCGAAGTAGGGAACGAGGCGCGCGTGTCGCTCGTGTGGGTGGCTTTCTCGGATGCGCCGCCCCCAGGTGGTAGTATCGTTCCAGAATGCGATCGTCCGATCGGCATGCAGCCGGCCGCAACGACAGAACTCGGCAGGATCCCGGACCTACGAAGGATCCCGCGTCGGCCGATCTCGACAGAGTTGCCGTTCCCACCGGCCCCGATGATCTGCCACCCGGCACGCTCGCCGGTCAGTATGTACTCCAGCGGCCGATCGGTTCCGGCGGAGGCGGCACGGTTTACGCCGCCGAGCATCGGCTGCTGAAGCGACGTGCCGCCGTCAAAGTCCTCCGTCACGACAAGGCCACCGTTCCGTCGATGCTCGCTCGTTTCCTTCGCGAGGCCATGGCGGTCAACATGATCCGTCATCCGAACATCATCGACATCTTCGAATTCGGCGAGCTCTCGGATGGTCGTCCGTTTTACGTCATGGAGCTCCTCGATGGGACCAATCTCCAGAGGCTGCTCGAGCTGCACGGGCGATTTCCCGCCGCGGAAGTGCTGGCCATTCTGACCCCGGTGTGCGACGCGCTGGAGGCGGCGCACCGGGCGGGGGTGGTGCATCGCGATCTCAAGGCCAGCAACATTTCCGTCATCGATCATCGCAAGGGGCGGGTGATCAAGCTGCTCGACTTCGGTCTTGCCAAGCTGCTCCACCCCGCACCGAACGCGGCCGGGCTCACGGGAGCGGGATCGGTCCTCGGCACGACGCACAACATGGCCCCCGAACAGATTCGTGCCGAGCCGATCGACGCGCGGGCGGATATCTACGCGCTCGGCGTTCTGCTCTATCAGCTGCTGACCGGACAGTATCCTTTTCGGGCTGCGCTGGCCGACGAGATCGCTTGGAAGCACCTGACCGCGCCGGTGCCTCGCGCGAGCCAGGCCGCGCCCGTTCCAACCGCCCTCGACGCCGTCGTGCAGAAAGCGATGGCCAAGGAGCGTGACCAACGTTTCCCTTCCGCAGCGGCTTTTCTCGATGCTCTCCGCGACGCGTGCGGAGTGCGCGCGGCGAGCGCTCAGGATGCAGCCGTTGCAGCTGTCGGCATTTACGTGGAAGCCCGAACCGACGAAGGGCTCGACGAACAGCTGCACGAAGTCCTTTTCGACGACCTCGGCGTGGTCCTCGATTCGGCCGAGCAGATGCTCGTCGGAGAATCGTTCATTCTGGCGATACGCACGTCGAACGCTCTTCTCGCGGTGAAAAAGGTCGGTCGAGGTTCGGGGGCGGTGGGCGAGCGTGCGGCCATCAATCTCGGCCGCGCCCTCTGGAAGGGGCTGTCCGGTCGATGTGGCGCCGACGGACGCGTTCACGTCAATGTTGCGATCCGATTGGATGACGCCGTCATTCGGACGGGCGCCGACGGCGAAGTGGACGTGACCGGGGGACCGCTCTTGTCGATCGAGCAATGGGTCCCGCAGCAAAACATGGCCGAGGTCGCCATATCGCGCCGGCCCGGTCCGCGCTCTTCTCGCAGCAAGAGTCGCGGCGCGTCCAGCTAGCCTATACTACAGGTAAGGCCACCGGCCCACGACCCACCTCGATGATTCGCTGTCAACAATGCGGCCGAAGGCTCCGGGACGCGGCGCCAGAATGTCCCGTCCACGGACCGGCTCCCCTTGCCCCGCCTCCCAGTGACTCGGCTATCCGCGTCGTCGCCGCACGGGAGAATGCGCGTGCCCCCGATTTCGTCTTGCCCGGTTACCGCATCGAACGCGAGCTGGGGCGCGGCGGCTTCGGTGTCGTCTACCGCGCCGAACGGGTAGCTGATGCGCGCTCCGCCGCGATCAAGGTTGCCTTGCCCGATCAGGCGGGCGGCACCGAGCGTCTCGTGCGCGAGGGGGACGCCCTCGAGGAAATCGGGCCGCCGTTCGTTCCCGCCGTGTACCAGCGAGGAGCTTGTGCTGGCCGGTACTATCTGGCGATGGAGTTCATCTCGCTTCCGTCGCTCGCGGACTTGCTCGTGGACCAGGTCGGACCGATGGCGCCGGCGGCCTTTCGAACCCACGCCTTCCCGATTCTCGATCCCGTGGAGGCGATCCATCGAGCGCACCTGGTGCATCGCGATTTGAAGCCGGAGAACATCTTGGTCGCTCCGGGCATTGCGAAGGTCATCGATTTCGGGCTCGTCAAGAAGGTCACCGATCGCCATGCCGAACATACGATGGGCACAGCCGAATACATGGCGCCCGAGCAATGCGAGGCGGGCGCGCAGGTGGATATCCGCGCCGACCTCTATGCACTCGGCGTCATTTTCTACGAGATGATCTCGGGGGCTCCCCCCTTTTTCGGGACATCGGCCGAGGTTCAGGAATCGCATCGGAGCCGGCGGCCCACTCGTCTCTCGAACCGAGTAGCCGTCTCTTCGGATCTCGACGAGGTGATCATGCGTTGCCTCGCCAAGGAGGCGAGGAAACGTTACGATTCCGTCGATGCCCTTCGCACGGCGATGATGCGTGCTCTGGTGATCAATCGCCGATCGACGAGCTCGTCGCCGCCGAGGCCGAGCGCAGCGCCCGAGCCGGCGACGCCGAACCGCCCCGAACCCGAGAAGCGCGCGGTCGGCCTGGTATTCCTCGAGTCGACCGCCGGTATCGCCGCGATGCGACCTACGCTCGCGGAGCTGGGTGGCGAGCTGGCACAGGCGACCGGCACACGTTATGTCGCCGTGTTCGGCCACGAGGTCGGCGACAACCCCGCGCGACGGGCGATCTTCGCCGCTCAGGGGCTCGTCGATCGCAAGCTCTGCACTCGCGCGCTCGTCGACGTCTCGCAGGTCGTCATCCAAACCCGGCCCGATGGCACGCGCCGCTTCATGAGCCCGCTGTTCACGCGCAAGGATCGGTTCTTGAAAGCGACCGACCCCGCCGGCGCGCTCTTGACCGAAGCCGCGGTCCAGACACTGCCGGATTTACCGGTGAACGCGGTCCGAGATTACGAGGGTCTTTTCAAGCTCGATCCGAATCCCGGTCCCAAGGAGCTCACCGCGATCCGGATGGCATCGGGTGGCTTCGTCGGACGAGACGACCTGGTTCATGAAATCGTCGCCGATGCCACGCGCGCCCTCGCCGACAGTCAACCCGCGATCACGACCATCGTCTCCGAACCGGGCTACGGCAAAAGCCATCTCGCCGGAGTCGTGGTCGAGCAGCTCGAAATGCTCCCGGGGGACAACGAGGTGATGTTCGTCGCAGCTCACGAGGCGATTGGTGGCGTGGTCGACCAGACGTTTCGAGAGATGCTGCAGCGCGCGCTCGAGTTGGGCAATGACCCGCCATCCGATCTCGGCCGCCAAGCCATCGCCGATCGATTGGGCGACTCGATGGCAGCGCAGGTGTGGGCAGCCGTGGCACTCGTGCTCGGCTGGATCTCGCTCGGGCACCCGCAAATCCGTGCGTTCGGCGCGGCGCCGGGTGCGCTGCGTTCGGCGGCGGCGCGTGCGCTCGGCGAAGCCCTGCGCATTCGCGCCCGAGCCAGGCCTCTGGCCATCGTTTTCGACGACGCGCATTTGGCGGACGCCGCAACCCTCGATGCCCTCGAGTACGCAGCCCTCGAGGAGGGGGGAGCGGCCATTTGGATCGGCGCCTTTGCTCGCCCGGATCTCGAACGTGGTCGTCCGGCCTGGAGCAACCGCGCAGCGCGATCGGCTCGCTACGAGCTCGGGCCGCTCGACGCGGACAGCGCCGCGACCCTCGCGCGTCGCCTTCTTGCACCGGCTGAAAACGTGTCCAAGCAGACGCTGGCTCGGTTGTTCGAGCGCACCCAAGGCGTTCCTCGTCTGTTGGTCGAATTGGTGCGCGGCTTCAAACGTCACGGCATCGTCCGCGCCATCGAACGGGGCACCAGCTACTACCTCGCCACTGAAGAGTTGGAGAAGCTGCCCGAGATCCCCATCGTGCAGTGGAGCGCCTCCCGTGAGCTCGAGAGTCTTTCGCCCGAGCTGGCCGCCCACGCCCGGTTCGCGTCGGTCCTCGGTTCGAAGTTCACCGACGAGGACATGGAGCGCGTGCTGGCGATCCTGGAACGCGAGCATCACATCGGTGACGCCACGCTCGACGCGACGGTCGGCACCGAACGTTTGATCGAAGCCGGTCTTTTCGTTCGACATCGCACGGGGCAGATCGATTTTCGACACGCGCTCCTGCAAGATACCATCTACCGTTCGTTTCCCGAGGGACTGCGAACCGCCGTCCACTGCGCAGCCTATGAGATGTACGAGAATGCCGGCGATCTACCGGAGCGGGAGCGTCTGCCGCGCCTGGCTTTCCACGCCTCGCGAGCAGGCTTCGCCGATCGGGCGGCCTCGCTCTATCTGGAGCTCGCCGAAATAGCGCAGCAAGCGCACGTCTATCTCGACGCCGAGCTCATGTACGATGCCGTACTTGCGAATCTGCCGGCAGGGCAGGACGAAAGGATCAGCCAGGCCATCAAGGGTCGCGCCCTCATGCGCTTTCGCGTGGGGCGCTGGGATGACGCGCTGCGAGATCTCGCCGCGGCACGCGAAAGGGCGCACCGGAAAAAGTCGATCGAAACCGAGACCGACATTCTGCTCGACGAAGCGGAAGTCCTCGACTGGATCGGCGACATCGGTCGATCGGCGTCGCTCGTCGAGGAGGCTGCCCTCCTCGCCCGCGATGCCCGCGCCGATCTGGTGCGAGCGCGACTCACCATGGCCAGAGGAAGAATTCATCACCGGCTCGGCCGACCGCAGCAATCGGTCGATTTCTTGAAAGAAGCCGTTGCGCTTGCCGAACCACTGGGCGAGGCGGCCTACGAGACGCTGGTGATCTCTCTCGTTCTTCTGGGGCCCAATTACGTGGCGCTCGGCCGGCTGGACGAAGCCGAGCAGATGATGACCCGCGCGGTGCAAGTCTCTCAACAGCATGGCGACTACCACCATCTCGCCGCGGCGCTCAACAATCGAATTTCGATCTGGCTGTCTCGACGGCAGATGGACCTTGCGATTCGCGATCTTGAACGCGTTCTCGAGATCTCCCGCGAGGCCGGCTTTCCCCAGATCGAATTTCACACCCACTACAACTTGGGAGAGTGCCTCTTTTTTCGCGGCGAGATCGATGCGGCGCTCAAGCATTGCGAGCGCGCGATCGAGATCTGTGAAC
>DASWDH010000282.1:0-2753 GCA_036395495.1 Polyangiaceae bacterium | reverse complement strand
GGGAAAATCAAGTTCATGATCGGCCCGGCGAACACGATGACGACCCTTTTCCAGAGGGCCTGCGACTCGAAGGTGCGCTTGCGATCTTCGGGCAGGACCGGGTCGGCCTTCGTTTCTTCGAGCATCTTCACGAAGCCGCCGAGCGGAATCAGCCCCACGCAGTATTCGGTTTCTTTGCCGCGAAAACGCAGGATCTTGGGTCCAAAACCGAGCGAGAAGGTAATGACCTTCACGCCGAAGATTTTCGCCCAGGCGTAGTGCCCCAGCTCGTGCACGAAGATGAGCGCGGAAATGAGAATGACGAAATAAAGAAGGTCCATCGCTCGGCGGTGCCATCCCCCCTACCATTACCGTGTCAGATACTCACTACCAGATCGTCGCATCGGAGTAGCCATAGTCCCACGAAAATAGCCAAGATCTGACACAGTCATGCTGCTCGGCGCGGGACGGCTCGGGCGCCTAGTCTGGATGAAAACCGGCGCGGCGCCAAGGACGCACATCGGAGGGGAGTTTCGATCGACAGATCATTTCGCGCACTCGAGCGTCTGACCCAATCTCGACGCCTTCGCGCGTCTGGAAGAAACAAAACGCCTCGAGCGTAGTCAGAGCACAACGACATGCGACAAATGCGAAACGCAGTTCTGTGGGTAGGAAGCTGTACGTTCGTTCTTTCCGGCTGCGCGCGCGCCGGAAGGGCGCCCGCTCCGATCGCGAATTCGGTGCCATCCGCCCATGTTTGCGCGCGCGCCCACGGCGGCGGAGCGCAGCGCCTCGGCACCGCGCGCGCCAGTTCCGCCGTGGCGCTGGCCCAAGCGCGCGGTTCGAATGGCGAACGGCGGGTGATTGCCTACGTGGCCGATGCCGACGAGCCCACCCTGCGGACCGTCGATGTCGACGCGCACAAGGAAATCGCGGCGACGAAGCTCAAGGGCAGACCCGAGCAGGTTTTGGTCCTAGCCGATGGCCGCGTCGCGGTGACGCTGCGCGGCTCGAACGCCCTCGAGGTGCTGGAACCTGCCGCCCAACCCGGGACGGCGCTCGAATCGCGCTGCGTCGTCGATACGCCGGCAGAGCCGATCGCTCTTGCTTCCACACCCGACGATGCGACGCTTCTGCTGACCGCGGGATGGGGGCACGCGCTTCGCGCGCTCGATGCGCAAACTTTGGCTCCCAAGTTCGAGGTGAGCCTCGCGCGCGACCCGCGCAGCGTCGTCGTGTCCGACGACGGCACGCGTGCTTTCGTCGCCCACGTCGTCGAGGCCCGGGTGAGTGTCGTCGACCTCGCCGAGGGCTCGTCGACAGAGCCGCACGCGGTTCGGCAGGTCGATCTGCGCGCGCGAGCCTCGATGGACGACGAATCGGAGCCATCCTTGCGCAGGGGGTGTCAGGGGTTCGCCCTCGTCAAGGTGGAAGGGGGCGGCGAAAGGGGGGCCAAGATGGTCGATCGAATCTTCGCGCCCATGGTTTCGGTCAACCCGGGCGACGGAAGCGGAGAGTCGGAAGGGTACGGAAGCGAGTCACCTTCCGAGGTGGGCGAGGTTGCGGTGCTCGATGCCTCGGCCGAACGGGCCCTCACCCGTCTGGTGCGGCTGCCGAGCAGCGGAACGGCGCGAACCGAGTGCCTCCTGCCGCGCGCCGCCGCCTACGACGACGGTTCGCTCTACGTCACCTGCCTCGGGATCGATGCGCTGGTGAAGCTCGATGCGCGCAGCCTCGACCCTGCGCGGGCCGAAGTGAAACGTTGGCACCTGGCCGCAGGTCCGGTCGGCCTGGCGATCGATCACGAGGGGCAAAGGGCGGTGGTGTGGTCGCAATTCGATCGAGAGGTTGCCTTCGTTTCGACGGAAAGCGACGCGCCGCCGGCGCGGTTGGCGGTCGCCCGCCAGTCCGACGGAATCACGGCCAATGTCGCCCTCGGGCGCCGCCTGTTTCACCAGATGGGGGATTCGCGCATCAGCGCCGACGGCCGCGCTTGCGCGAGCTGCCATCCCGACGGTCGCGAAGATGCCCTGACCTGGTCGACGCCCGACGGCGTGCGCCAGACCCCGATGCTCGCCGGCCGTATCGCCGAGACGGCGCCGTACGGTTGGCTCGGTAGCAGCGCCAAAGTCGAAGAACACCTGAAGAAAACGTTCGAGCGGCTGGGCGGCGATGGGCTTCCGGAAACCGAGCTCTCGGCGCTCGTCGATTACGTCACCTCGATGGCACCGCCGGTCGAGCGCGCGGTGCCTCCCACTGCCGAGCGAAAGGAGCTCGTTGCGCGTGGTCACGTGCTCTTCGAATCCACGGCGACCGCGTGCAGCACTTGCCACGACGCGAGCCACTCGTTCAGCGACGGTTTGCGCCACCAGGTCACGACCCAGCGCAACAGCGATCCCGCGGACGGATTCGATACGCCATCGCTGCGCTTCGTCGCCGGAACCGCCCCCTATTTTCACGATGGCCGCTACAAAACACTCGACGACGTGCTCACGGCCCCCGATCACGCGATGGGCCAATCGACGCGGCTGAGCCGCCAAGATCGAGCGGCGCTCGTTGCCTACTTGGAGACGCTGTGACGATGCACACGCGCGGCATCATTCCCAGCATGCTCGGCGCGGCCCTCGTTGGCTGGAGCGCGTTGTGCTCGGCCGAGGAGGCGCCCGCGCCCAAACCGCCCACGTTCCTGCCCGTCGATTTCGAATCGCTCCCCATCGGGAGTTTGCCGCCCCCTCCGCCCGATGCGGCCAAGCCGGCGTCGGTGCCGAAGGGTT
>DASWDH010000281.1:0-5898 GCA_036395495.1 Polyangiaceae bacterium | reverse complement strand
GAGGCTCGTCCTACGCTGGATCGAGGCAAACTGGGTGGAGCTCAGGACGTAACGATTGGCGGCCGTGGGGTCGGCGAGATTCATCGCGCAAGTCGTTCCATCCCCGGTCTGAAAGTTCTTCCAGAAGAGCGTGTTGCCCGTGCGCGGCATCTGGACGAACCCGTTGTCTTGCAGCCCTCCCACGATGTACGTGTCGTCGTTGGGGTCGACGCAGAGATCGTAGAATTGAAGCGTCGAAATGCCGGTATTCAGATGCGTCCAGGTGCCGCCCCCGTTGAGGGTCTTGGCGAGCCCCCCATCGGAGCCGACGAACACCTGGTTGGCGTCGGTGGGATGGAACACGATGGCGTGAGCGTCCGAATGCACGTTGCCCCGCGTCCAGTTGGAGCCCGTGCAGTTCATGCCCGGTGGAAGCGATACGAGAGCCCAGGTCGGCGTAGCGCCGTCGCCGCCGGTCAGCTTGTACACCGAACAGGTGCTGCCACCGAAATAGACCGTGCCGGGGTTGGTCGGATCGACTTCGACGACGTTGTCATACATGCATTGGTCGCCGCAATAGTCGGGCGCATTGGTGATCCGCGTCCAAGTGGCGCCCCCATTCATCGATCGCCAAACCTGCGCTTGCCCCTCCTCCATCATCGGGCTCGTGCTCGTGTCGATGCCCACGCCGGCGTAAAGCACCTGAGGATTGGACTTCGAGCGCGCGAGCTCGATGCGATTGATCGGGCCATTGGATGTCGCACTGGGCAGTCCGTTCACGGGCATCACCGTGGCCGGCGTCGTCGCCTCGCTGAAACTGAAAGCTCCCACTTTGTATTCGGTCAGAAATCCCCTGCGTGGGGTGGCGGTGGTGTCGATTTCGAAATCAGTAATCGCCCTGCTCGCAACGAGCTGCGTCCAATGCGCACCGCCGTCGGTCGACTTGTAGAGGCCCCTGCGGGAGACGTCCTGCGGCTGCGTGCATCCCGACTGCGTTCCACCGACTCCCTGAACGACACCGACGTAGACGGCTCCCGCGGTATCGGCGAACATGCGAGCGATGGAAAGACCGCGGAACGTGTCCGCTCCCACGATCGTCCACGTGGTGCCCGCATCGGTCGACTTGAGAATGCCCTGTCCGAAAAACGAGTCGCCGGAATAATTGCCTTCGCCGGTGCCCACGTAAACGGTGGACGAGTTGCGCGGGTCGAGCGCGATCGCGCCGACCGCGAGCGTCGGCTGCGTATCGGTCAACCCTTTCCAGGACGCCCCGCCATCCGTCGATTTCCATACGCCTCCCAGCGCGAATCCGGCATACATCGTGTTCACGCTCGTCGGGTCGAGCGCGAATGCGGTGAGCCGGCCTGCCGCCGGTCCCATGTTGGGCGTACCCGATCCCGCGTAATCGAGCCCCGCCGGCCCGATCAGGGTCCATTGCGGCGGAGCTGGCGCGACGGCCCCTTCACTCCCCCCGCTCGCGAGCGTTTGCGTCGCCAATTGCCACTCTTGGTAACCGGTCATCGAGAGCGTATCGGGAAGATCGCTCGCCGGATAAGCGCGTTGAGCGTGCCACCATTCCGCGGCATCGCCCGGTCCCTCGCGCTCCTCGAGCGCGATCGGGATGCGGGGCGCTTTCTTGCGCGCGGTTCGCCCGGCCGCGAGGCCCGACGAAGCCGTTGCGATAACGCCGAGGAGAATGCCGGCCACCATCGCGGCCGGCGCGCGAAGAAAAGAATTTCGGAGCAGCATGATTGGCGACGTATAGCCTAGTCCCAGCAGGCAATCGCCCGCAAGGAGCTATTGACTCCAATTCAGTGCCGGCAATGCGCTCAGCCTCCGAAAAAGGGGAACTGCCACCAACGGACAGCGCGATCGATGTGAATATGATCGTGGTGATCGGCGCGCGTCTCCGGTCCAATCACGTAGGTAATGCCTTTTTCCGCCGAGAGTGCCCGAAAGACGGCGCGCAGGAAGCGGCTCTTCGCGTGGGGCGCCTCCGCCTGCAACGGCAGGTAATCACGCTCGACGCTGATGGCTGCACCCCGCCGCGGCACGAATCCTCCGATATCGATGGCGTTTCCGACCGCGTGTTCGCTCAAATTGCCGCTCACGCCACCGCGTACCTTGCGACAGCTGTAACTGCCGAAAACATTCACCTGGGTGATGGGTGAACCGAGTTGCTCGCCGGCCTCCTGCTGGATCGCACGCTCGATCGCCGGAAGCTCGAGCGCTAGCGAGCAATCTATTTTCAGCGGCGGTGAATATTTGATGCCCGACGGTCCTTGCGTGACCTGCACACCGTGAGGAATTCCACAGCCCTCCTCGTTGGGTTCGGCCTGATCGGGCATCGCGCGAAAGCGCACTCCAGCCGCCCCAAGCTTCTCGCGACAAGCCGTCCCATCGAGACCTGCCAATCGATCCCACGCGGCGTGATTCGCCTCTTCGCGCACGCCCGCGGCGGGCGCTTCGGCGGTTTGCGACGCCGCAACACTCGGATTGCTCGACCCGAACGAAGTGCTACCGCACGGCAGAAGCGCGAATGCCAGGCTGGCAGCACCTAACGTTACTGTGTCAAATCTGGGCCTTGACACCGCTGCCCGACGCACCCCCCCGCCGTTGGGTTCGTCCGTTTCCATCGTTAACTCGAATGCTGATTGCGAGTCTGAACGCAATCAAGGGTTGGACGCCGAAATAATCGAAACCATGCACGCGTCCCCGTCGCTTCGATAAGGGCCTCATGGAGCCTCCTCTGCCGCTCGCGCGTTGGCGGCCACCAGGTAGTTGCGGGCGCGCAGATAGTAGCGGCCGTCCGTCGCGCTTCCGAGATAGTCACGCAGAGCCTGCGCCGAGGCTGGGTAGCGGCCGAGACGATAGAAGAGAATGCCTCGCGCGAGCGCGTACGGATAGACGGGATCCACACGAGCGAGCTCCTCGATCTTCCGTAGTCGCCATTGATCGGCGGCTCGGCAGGCATCGCTCGGGTCGGCGGCTCGACCGGTTTCGACGTAGGGGTGCGTCAGCAGGAATGCGTAGAACGTACGCTGCTCCTCGAGCGAAAGATCGTAGGATGGCGCGCGGAGGCCGGTAACCTCGTTCCATCGACGTTTGAAGAAAATACCTCGCAAGACGTCATCCATCACGATTCTGCCGCCCTCGATCCAGCCGCTCTGCACCGCGAGTCGCAAGAAACCTCCGCCGAGATCTCCGAGCTCGTTCGATTCTTTTTTGGTGTCCTCCCAGCGGCGCAGTTCGGCGCTGAAGAGGCCGGCCTGATAAGCACGAAGCCCGAGCATCTTGTCGTCTCCGACCCCGCGCGCCTTGGCAACTGCTTCGACGAGTCGATGGCGTGCGCGCACGACTTCGTAGACGTCGTCGCTGACTTCCGCGCGCCCGTAGGCGCGAAACGCCTCACCGAACGCCCGCAGATCGTAGAGCTCGGTGCTCGCCGAGGAATGGGTGACCTCGCGTTCGAGAGCAGGAACGATCGCCGCCGCGAGTGCACGATCTCGATCGAGAGTCGCCGCGAGAAGCTTTCCATCGACGAGAGGAAGCGGAACGTCGTCGGGCGCCACTTCCAGAGGAACGGCAAGCACCGCTGCGGTGAGCGCGATCCCCACGGCCACGAGGCCGCCTTCCCAGCCCTCGAAGTATCGGAGAGCTCCCCCTTTTTTTCCGGCCATACGTGTAATACGATTTTCCTCCGGCCAAGGGGTAAATCAAGTGGAAGAAAAGAGACGCCATTTTCGCAAGCGGGTCGATTACGCAATCGAATTCAACGTGGGTGAGGGGGCTCGCAAACCGGGCATCTGCCGTGACTTCAGCCTGGGGGGGATGCACGTGGATGTGTCCGATCCCGCCCCCTACGGAGCCAACATCAAGGTCTATCTGAAGCTGAAGGGCGCTTCAGCCGAGAGCGCGTTACCGGGCATCGTGCGCTGGGTCAAGGCGGGATCGATGGGCGTCCAGTTCGGATTGCTGGGGGCGCGAGAAACGTATGCCATCAGCGAGATGCTCGCCGAATCGGCGAGCGCATGATCGCTCAGTCAGCAGGGTGGGCGAAAATCACCGGAACGCGAATCTCGCGCACGCTATCGTGCCGCGAGTAGCGCGCGGCAGCGACGGCTTCGCGCGCGCAAGCCATCAACGTCGGCGATAGCGGGGGGTCGAAGACGCCTTCACGGACGAGACCATTCGGCAAGATGGCCAACGTGAGCGAGCTGCGGATGGAGAACTGGACGCCGAACGAGGTGACCTGTCGGTCGTAACAGGCTTCGATTCCCTTGAGGATCGCCGATGTAGCCACATCGTCGCGCGGCTCCGGGGCGACGGTGGTCGGCTTCTGCGCCGCGGGGGGTTCTCTCGGGCCGCTGGTGTCTTCCTCGGGGGGACCGATCGATTCGGGTGGCGCAGCCGCCGCGGCCGACCCCGATGTGACTGAAGCTGTCTTCGAGCGGCTCCGATGTTCGGAATTGGGAGATCCCGCCGCAGGCGGGACGGCAACCGACCACGAGCGCGAGCTCGTGCCGGAATTGGCGTCCGCAGCTCGCGCCGGCGGCACCAGCCATTTCACCTCTCGACCTCCATCGACGGAGAAGCTGGCTCGCTCCGGACCCACTAGCAGCCATCCATGCGTCGACCCCGGATGACCCGCAGGTCCTACGGCGACCGACCCGTGCGCGACGTCGACGATCGCTCGATCGCCTTCTCGCGAAACGGTGAACGACGTGCCGTGCACGGCGATGCGCGTGCGATCGACTTCGACGGCGAAGACCTCCCCCTCGGTCTGCGGCACCACCTCCGCGTGGATCGAGCCCCGCACGAGGGCGACGGTCATCGAACCTGGTCGCGCGCCCTCTCGATCGACCGAGACGACTTCGATGCGCGACTCGGGCGCAAGCGTGAAGCTGACGACCCCCGGTCGATGGTAAGCGATCGCGTGCGAGCCCGATTCCGCGGCATCACCGGGTTGGAGCGCGTCGGGAAGGGTCACGTTTTCGGCTGCGCCCTCGAACACGGGGGCGCGATCTTGGGTTTCGTGCGCGGCGATGCCATGGCCGCTCGGGTTCGGCCGGGCGCCGTAAACGAGGGCGACCGCGGCGGCCGCGACGAGCGCGATGCCCCAAGGCGAAGCCGCTCGGGATGCCACGGCTCGGCTGCGTGGCACTTCGACGGCGCGGGACGGCTCGGGCGCACCGTGCTCGGCCACCTCGCCCATGAGCCTGCGTTCGAGTCGATCCCAGTCGATCGGCGGCAGGGGCGACTTCGCTGCTTCGTCGGACAGAGCGCGCAGGGCACGCACGGCCGAATCAACCACCGGGCGGAAGCTCATCGCACCTCCGTGACGGCCTTGTCTTCCAAGTCCACCTTCTCTTCCGCCCCATTTCGTGCAAACGCGTTGGCAAAACTGGCCAGCGTCGGTTCGTCTTTCAGCATCTCCGCCAATTCGCGGCGCGCGTAAAAGAGGCGCGTGCGAACGGTGAGCACCGGGGCCCCCACGATCTTGGAAATATCGGCGGGGGACATCCCCTCGAGCTCGTGCAACACGAACACGGTTCGCTTCTTCTCTGCCAGCCTGTCGATGAGCCGGCGGAAGGCCCGCATCCGCTCGAGCCGCGCCACATCCTCGTCGGGCTCCAACCGCGAGTCGGCCTGCGTATCTTCGAGCTGTGGATGAACGAGCTGCGGGCGACTGCGCGCGGCGCGCCGCTGCATGAGCACGACGTTGACCGCCACCCGGTGCAGCCAGGTGGTGAACTTCGACTGACCTCGAAAATCTTTGAGGCTACGGTGAACCTGGAGGAATACCTCCTGGATGATGTCCTCGAGATCGGCGCGCGGCCCCACCATCCGAAATACGAGGCGCCCGACTTCGTTTCGATAGCGATTGAAGAGCTGACGAAAAGCGGCCGCATCGCCGCA
>DASWDH010000280.1:0-2993 GCA_036395495.1 Polyangiaceae bacterium | reverse complement strand
TGCGCCTCGACGGAGCGAACGTCGAGAAAGCCGACCTCGGCGTTCCTTTGCCCCTCGACCCGGGCGAACACGTGCTGGTCGTCACTCGGACGGACGGACAGGAACGAACAAGCAACTTTCAGATCGCCGAACGGCAGGAGTTGCTCCAGGTCCTCGACTGGGCCGATGCTCCCGAGGCCCCCCGCGCGTCGGCGCCCCGATTGACGCCGTCCACCCCCGGAGCGGTGGCGGATGCCCGGTCATCGAGCACCGATCCGCCCCAGAATCACGAGGGACCGCGGCGCCTGGCCGGTATGATCCTGGGAGGGCTCGGCGTCGCGGCGGCGGCGGCCACCGCGCTGAGCACCTTCGAGGTGCTCAGCAACAAGAGAACAATCGAAGAGCACTGCGATGTTCGCGGATGCGATGCCGATGCGCTCGAGGCGACCAGTGCCGGAAGGACGTGGTCGACAGTCGGCACGGTGAGCGGAATCGTCGCCGTCGCATCGATGGGCGCTGGCGCGTATTTCCTGTTCGTCCATCCGTCGCCGCCCAATCGCACCACGCTGCCTCGTTCGATCCGTGCGATGGGCGTCGAAGTCGGACCAAGTGGCCCGACCTTGACTGTAGCTGGGTCGTTCTAAAGGAAAGATCCGTGATGACCCGCGTTTTGCGGCATGCTTGCTTGGGATGCGCCGTCTAACCTTAACCTTACAGGTGAAACCTTTTTCAGATCTTCCCACGACGATCGTGTTTCAATGAAGGATCGAAATGGCTGAGACACGAGTCTTTCAGCGCCCATTCGAAGCGAGTCCGAGACTTTGATGAACCGCGTGGTGATGTTCCAAATTCCGCCTGGGACACCCTCAACGGCTCGTCGCATTCCGAGCGAACCACCCTCCGCGCCGCCGATTGACTCTCCCGTCGGCCGCGGTGCTACCCTCAATCGTCGATGTATCCGGAATCTCTCGCGCCGAGAGCGACCTTCGGGCCGGCGCGCCCGATGAATCGTTTTCTGGCCCTGGCGTGTGGGGGTTTGCAGCTCTTCGGCAGCGGATGCGGCTGGATTGTCGGAGC
This sequence comes from Polyangiaceae bacterium, assembly GCA_036395495.1. GTDB lineage: Bacteria > Myxococcota_A > Polyangia > Polyangiales > Polyangiaceae > DASWDH01. The sequence goes on along the minus strand of DASWDH010000280.1, from coordinate 1,937 downwards.
AACCTTCGACGATCTGCCGAAGCGGGTCGAGCCCGGTGATGCCCAATCCCCGGAAGCCGGCGAACCAATGGGCGCTGACGCCGTGCTCGATGGCCCGGTTTCCGAGCAAGGCCCTATGTCGGACGACGCCCGCGACGCAGAGGCCGAGAGACCGATCGGGAGGGATGCTTGTGACGCGCCCCTTGCGTGCCGCGATGTCGACGGGGCGGACGGCGATTACCCGGTCATCCCCATGCGGACGTGTGACGAGACCAAGCCATTCGAAACGCCGATGCTCGTCCCCGAGCTCGACTCCTGGATCGCAGCCGGCGGGTTTTCGCTCACCGCCGACGAGCGGACGATCTACTTCGGCGAGCAGACTCCCATGAGCGGGCGACTCTTCTTGGCCAACCGCGCACGCCTCGACGCCATGTTCGGGAACTTTCGCCGTCTCGCGCCGGACGATATGGACATGCAGTGGGCGCCCAACATTTCGTACGACGGGACGACCCTTTACTTCGCCAGCGGCGCGCTCTCCTACATCTCCATCTGGTCCGAGAAGGTGGGGGCGGACGGCGTTCCGAACGGATGCCGCTCCGGTCCCCTTTATCAACTCGGGCAAGGGCGACGGAGATCCGGCCATCTCCATCGATGGTCGCTCGATCTATTTCTCCTCGCTACGGCACGGCAGCCTCGGCGCCTACGACGTCTACGTTGCGCACCGCGCCGACCCGAGCGGCCTGTTCGACATGCCCACGATCGTGCCCAACGTCAATTCGAGCGACTACGACTGGCATCCGGTGATCAGCTCCGACGAGCTGACGCTTTACCTTGCATCTTATCGGACGGAGGGCGACGCGATGGGTCAAGAAGACATTTGGGTTTCGACGCGAAGCTCGACGGAAGACTTCGGCCCGGCTCGCAACGTTCGAGAGCTCAACTCCTCGGCCAACGACGGGCTCGGTTGGCTGTCGGCCGACCGCTGCGTGCTCTACTTCCTGAGCGACCGCGACGGCTACTTCCGACTCTACCACGCAACGCACGGGAAGTGAGCTTCGACGTCGCAAAGCGCTGCGCTCTCGGCAAAGGTCAGGCTCATTGGACCACATCGTCGAAGAGCGAGTTGTACGACTCGAGCAAAATCGAGTTCTCGATGCGGACCGAGGTCACGATCTCGTTCCGGCATCGCGGCCGGAACGATCAAGGAGAGCAAGTCATGCCGCCATTTCGCCTGAAAGCTACCGAGCGAACTGGGTATCGCGCCTCGCGAAGACCGAGCTCCACGAAAGCCGGCCCGTGAGCTGCATCAGCAGAAACAGTATCAAGATCACGAGCACCGTAATGCTGAGACCGGTGTAGCCGTCGTAGAAGTGCGCGACCGAAAATCCCACCTGGTAGAGCAACTGCGCCATTCCCGCCTCCACGAGCGCGAAGCGCGACCCGACCACCAGGCGCAGGTAGCTCGCCACGAGCCCCACGCTGACGGCGCTCGACAGCAGAAACGCGGCTTCGACCGGCAGTCGATCCGCGGTGTAGCTGAAGAGAAGATTGAATGAGAAGAACCCCGCAGCCACGAACAGAAAGTTCATCGGATGCAGATCGATTTTCGGTAGCAGCGTGATGACGTAGATGAACACGAGAAACAACCCGAGCGAGATGGGCGCGGTGAAGCTCATGTGCGCGGCGAGATCGCCCGGCTGGATGTGCGATGGTATCACCATGCCGATGCCGTACCCCGCGACCAAGCGCGAGAACTTCCATTCGAGCTCGTGGCCTTTGCCGTTCGACGTCTTGTTCTTCGAAGGCGACATCGTGAGTCTCGGAAAATCGATTTCGGAGAAGTCCGCCTGCATCTCGAGGCTGAAATCTTCGATTTGGCCCACCTCCGTGGTCGGGAGGTACTTCCACTCTTGCATGCCGCGCGAGCGGTAGGTGACTTCGAGAACGACGGTCTGACC
>DASWDH010000279.1:0-5721 GCA_036395495.1 Polyangiaceae bacterium | reverse complement strand
CATTCGAAAAAAACCAGCCGCAAGGCCCGGCCAGCCACGCTTCGCCGAACCGAGAATCTGCCTGTCCGGTCAGTTTGAGTGGCCGCAGAAGTCGCTCCGATGATCGATCTGGTAGCGAGAAGTCTGCGGCAGTAATGCTAGGCTATACTCGAGTAGTCGATGGCCATCCGGGTTCGTGTGCTTCCTGTTTTCGAGCGTGCAGCGCGCTTCGCCCTCCACCGCAGGGGGTTCCAAAGTCGCACCGTTCACACTCGAGTGGCCCGCCTGCACGCGTACGATGCCCGCGGTCTGGGCAGCCTCCCGACGGTGGTGGTCCTCCACGGCATCGGCTCGGCGGCCACCACTTTTGGGCCGATGCTCGCTCGTTTGCGTCTGCACGCCCGGCGGGTGGTTGCCGTGGATTTGCCAGGGCACGGGTTCAGCGCGGCGCCCGACGATTGCCTCACGCCGGGTGTGCTGTTCGCTTCCGTGGCCGAGGCTCTCGATCATTTGGTTCCCGAACCAATGGTCCTCGTCGGAAATTCGCTGGGAGGCGCGCTCGCCCTTCGCTATGCCATGGAACAATCGCACCGAGTGTTGGCGCTCACACTGCTTTCCCCGGCGGGCGCCCGCGTGAGCCTCGCCGAGTGGGAGGAGCTGCTCTGTGCTTTCAAAATCGATTCGCCTGCCGAGGCGCGGCGCTTGCTCGGCCGGCTCTATCACAAGACGCCGTGGTACATGCCGGCCATCGCTCCCGATTTTTGCGACGTGATGAAGCGACGCGCGATTCGCGATGTCCTCGAAACGGTCACTCTCGACGACCTTCCGCCGCCCGAGCGGCTGTGCGAGCTGACCATGCCGGTGCTTTTGTGGTGGGGCCAATCGGAACGGGTCATGCCCTCGAGTTCGCTCGAGTACTTTCGTCGGCACCTACCGGGCCACGCCGTCGTGGAGCAACCTGCGGGATTCGGCCACTGCCCGCACTTCGACAATCCCCAACGAGTCGCCGCTCGGGTCATCGAGTTCGCGCGCGAAGTGAGCCGAACCGCAGGCAACGCCAAAGCCTCGTAAGACGGCTCTCCGATCGGCACTGCCGGCCCGGCAGCGGACCTGCTTGTGAGCGCGCGGGCCGGCGGATATCGTAGAAAGATCGGATGAGTGGCCAGCCAGGCAACTTCTTGGAGAGCTCGGCTCCGCTGGACAATCCCCCGCAACCAGGGGACGTCCTTGCCGGCAAGTACCGCGTCGAATCGATCCTCGGCGCCGGCGGAATGGGGGTCGTCGTGCTCGTGCAGCATATCGAGCTTGGCCAACGGATGGCCATCAAGCTCATGACGCCCGGGGTGAATCATGACCCCCAGGCAGCCATCCGCTTTTTGCGCGAGGCCCGCGCGGCGGCCGGGCTTCAGAGCGAGCACGTCGTGCGCATCTTCGATGTGGGCACCCTCGATTCAGGCGCTCCTTACATGGTGATGGAGCTCCTGCGCGGGGAGGACCTGAGCCAGCTGCTGTCGAATGTGGGGCGCCTAGCGGTGTCGGAAGCCGTCGACTACGTGCTGCAGGCGTGCCACGCGATCGCAGAGGCCCACGCGATGGGGATCGTGCACCGCGATCTCAAGCCGTCGAATCTCTTCCTGACCCGACGCAGCGACGGCTCGCCGCTCGTCAAAGTGCTCGACTTCGGCATTTCCAAGGCGATGAGCCCGGAGGGCGATTCTCAGTTTTCTGCGAACCTGACGACCACGAGCGCGGTCATGGGTTCGCCGCTCTATATGTCGCCCGAGCAAGTGCGCAATGCCAAACAGGTCGACGCGCGGGCGGACATCTGGTCGCTCGGCGTGATTTTGCACGAGCTTCTGACGGGGTCACCGGCCTTTCATGCCGATACGCTGCCCGGAATCTGCGCCGCGATCATCGCCGACAATCCGCCGCCTCTGCGGTCCTTGCGCGAAGACGCCCCGTCCGAGCTCGAGGATGTGCTGAACAGGTGCCTCGAGAAGAGTGTCAAGAATCGTTATCAAACGACGCGCGAGTTCATGACCGCACTTCGCCCATTCGCGTCGAGCGGGTATCAGCCGAGCCCGACGGTCGCAACGCAGACGTTGCGCGGAGCGGGTGGCTCGAATCGCGCCGCTCCGTCCGCCGATCCGAGCGCGCCCGTTGTTTCGCGACCCGCCGATCCCACGCTGGCAGCAGCAGGCCCGCCCCCTACGCCAAACGCCCAGTCTTCCCTCGGAACGTCGGCAGTAGCCGTGGCGACATCGCAGAAGAGTTTCGCCGGGTCTACCGGCAGGCGGCCGATAGCTCTCATCGTCGGCGCGGTTCTGGTGCTCGCCGCAGCGGCGGCGATCGCGTTCGTGGCGACACGCCGGGAAACCGCCGGAACGGGAACATCGGCCGAGCCTCGAGAAGCGCCGCAAGCGCGAAAGACGTTTGCACTGGTCATCGACTCGACGCCCCGAGGCGCAGAGGTCCTGGAAGCCGACAAGTTTCTCGGGACGACTCCGCTGCAGATTTCAGTCGACAACGAAGCGGCTCGGCTCGAGGCACGCAAGCTCATCGTGCGGCGCGACGGTTATCAGGCCTACTCCATCGTGCAGGGGCCTTCGGAGGACAACGTGCGAATCATTGCCTCGCTCGTCGCCAACGCCGAGCCTCCGGCCGCTGCGGCGGCCAAGAGTCATCCACCGACCGCGCCCGTTGCTCCTTCGCCCAAAGCGGTGAAGAGCACGCCTCTGGCCGAGCCGACGACGCATGCTTCCCCGGCTGCAAGTTCTCCTCCTCCACCCCATGCACCCCCCACGCCGTCTGCGCCCGACATTCGTCTTCAACGCTGAAGCTTACCTCTCCCCTTCGCCATGCTTGCTCGCCCCTTTCTCCGGCGCTTCGCGCTCGCCCTCGCCTTGTGGACCGCAGCGTTCTGCGGCAGCGGGCACGCGCGCGCCGACGATCTTGCCGACGAAGCGGATCTGCAGTTTCAGCTGGGCGCCGATCGGTATCAAAAAGGTGACTACCAGGGCGCGCTCGAGCACTTCTTGGCGTCCAATCGCCTGGTGCCGAACCGCAATGTCGGTTTCAACATCGCGCGCTGCTACGAGCAATTGCAACAGTACCCCGCCGCCTTCCGTTATTACACGCAGGCACTGGAAGGAGAAAAAGACCCGCAAGCCCGAGGCCGCGTCGAAGCCGCACTCGAGAAGATCAAACCGCGCGTAGCCGTTCTCAAGATCGTGACCGAACCGCCCGGCGCGACGATCTACATCGATCGCCGCGATCTCGGCCCGCGAGGCAATAGCCCGCGCACCCTCGGCCTTCCTCCCGGCCGCTACAAGGTGATCGCCGATATGCCGAATTACGAATCGGCGGAGTCCCCCGAGCTCGAGGCGTCGCTCGGCGAAACGCTGGTCCAGCTCCGGCTCACCCCCAAGCTCGAAGGGTTGACCGGCAGCCTGGTCGTCAACGCGGACGAGCGGGGTGCGCTCATCGAGGTCGACGGGCGCCCTCGCGCGTTCACCCCCGCCATCGTCACGGTCCCGGCAGGAACGCACCGCATCCGAATCTCCCTCAAGGGGTTTCGTACGATCGAACAAACGGCGCAGGTGCGGCCGAACGACGAAACGAAGCTCGATTTCGTTCTGACCCAGGCCGAGCAGGTCACGGCGGCCTCGCGAGCGAGCGAGACCGTGGAAGAGGCACCGAGCTCGGTGTCCATCGTGCGCTCCGAAGAGATCAGGGGAATGAGCTACCCCACCATCGCCGAGGCGCTACGCGGCGTACGCGGCGTCTACGTGTCCGACGATCGTTCCTACGTGGCGCTCGGCTATCGCGGGCTCGGACGGCTCGGCAACTACGGCAACCGGGTGCTGGTTCTTCTCGACGGCCAGCCCACCAACGACAATTGGATTGGCTCCTCCTACGTCGGCTACGACGCGCGAACCGATCTCGAAGATATCGAGCGCATCGAGGTCGTGCGGGGGCCCGGGTCGGTCCTCTACGGCACCAATGCCTTCTCCGGGGTCGTCAACCTCGTCACCCGAGGTGTCGAAGGAAAGACTTCGGGCGAGGCGGGAGCGGGCGTCAGCGAATATGGCATAGGGCGCGGCCGCGTCCGTTCCAACGTCCGTCTCGGCGACGACGCATCGCTCTGGATGTCGGTTGCCGCCGGCCGCGGCAACGGGCGCGATTTTTACTTTCCGGAGTACGCGGATGTTCCGGTTCTCGCCGGCAATGCGCGCGACGTCGATGGCTCCAAGTCGGGCACCGTCAACGGACGCGTCACCTACAAGGCGCTCACCGCCATGTGGCTTCTGCAGTCTCGCAACAAGTGGGTTCCGACTGCGGAGTACGACACGCTCTTCGGCGATCGGCGCTTTCAGCAAGTCGACACGCGCGGTCTTCTCGAGATTCGGTTCGAGCCCGAGATCTCGCGATCGGTTCAACTGATGTCGCGGGCTCATGTCAATTACTATAATTTTCGCGGGCAATATCCCCTGGAGGAAGGACTCGAAAAGGACACGTTCGACGGTTCGTGGCTCGGCATCGAACAGCGGGTGGTGGTGACCCCAGCGTCGCGCGTTCGTCTCACGATCGGCGGAGAAGCGCAGTTTCACTACCTCGCTCACGAAACCGTGGACGTTGCCGGCACATCGTATCTCGACGAGGATCCGACCTATCAGATTCAAGCCGGCTACCTTTTGGCCGATCTTCCGCTGACCCGAACGGTGCGTCTCAGCGCCGGGTCACGCCTCGACCACTACTCGACTTTCGGATCATCGAACAACCCGAGGGTGGCCCTGATCGTTCATCCTTATGACGCCGGAAATCTGAAGTTACTGGCGGGCAAGGCTTTCCGCGCGCCCAGCATTTACGAGCTCTCCTACAATGACGGGTACAATACGCAAAAGCCCAGCCCGAACCTCAGACCGGAATCGATTTACTCGGGAGAGATCGAGTTTTCCCATCGTTTCTCGCCGACGGTGTCGGGCACGATCGCGACCTACGGCAACTTGGTGCGCGATCTGGTCGTCATTCGCGGTACCGGAACGCCCGCCGATCCGATGGCGGGCACGGCGGAAGATCTCTATTACTACGAGAACTCTTCGGCACCGGTGCTGAGTGTCGGCGCCGAGGTCGAGGTTCGTCGTGACTGGCGACAAGGCTGGATGCTGGCTGCTTCGTATTCGGCGCAGCATTCTCGTTATCTGCGCGGGGCGGGGCTCTCCGATCTTCTCGGCAGCGCTCACCCCGATTTTCGGCGCGTGCCGAACGCGCCGGAGCACTTGGCGTCGCTGCGCGCGGGGGTGCCGATCCTCTCGCACGCGCTGCTCGCATCGACGCGCATTTCGATCGAGGGGCCTCGCTTCGATCGGCACGACGAAGCTTCCGATCCCGAACCGCAAGGTGAAACGGATGCCGCCGCCATATGGGACTTCGTCTTGTCCGGCGAAGAGGCGCGCTGGGGGCTGCGCTACGCTTTCGGGATCTACAACGTGTTCGACTGGCGTTACAGCGTCCCGGTGAGCAACGAGTTCAGGCAGAAAACCATCGTGCAAAATGGCCGAACGTTCCTTGCCACGGCGAACTTGACGTTCTAGCCCGCTGGTGGGCGCGTAAGTCTTGACCAAGATGCGCGTGAGCGCGCCGAGCAGCGGGCCGTCGGTCGAAGCTTCCTCCGTTCGAATTCGGCTTGTCAGAAGTAGGATACCGCGCAAGGATTTCGAGATGATCGTCAGCTGCCCGGGC
>DASWDH010000278.1:0-26257 GCA_036395495.1 Polyangiaceae bacterium | reverse complement strand
GAAGCTCCTTGGCTCTCCCACCTCGGATGGCGCGACGGCACACTCTCCCCCGAGATGTTGCGTAAGTCTCTGATGAGCTTTCTCATGCGCTTCAATCACCGCCCGAACCCGATGATCGTCGGGCGCACGCGATGGTCGGAGCAAGAGCGCGCCGGTGCCGAGCTGTTCCGCGACCGATGCGAGACTTGTCACGAGGCGCGGCTCAGCGGCGACGTGCCGGCATCACGGTTGCCTTTCGAGCGCTGGGAGGAGTACGTGATGGCCAGCGAAGGCGCGATCGTATGGGGCAAGGCGGAGTACAAGCAGACCGGTATCGTCCCTTACGTGCACGAGCGAGGAGCCCGCGTTCCGTCCCTGCGTCGTCTCTACAAGAAGCGCCCCTATTTCACCAACGGTTCTGCACCGGACATCGATGACGTCCTCGCTCGAGCCCGGTTTCTGCCCAGCGGTTTCTGGCACGAAGCTCCCCAGACCGAAAGGTCACCGGTTCCCGAAGCCGGCACCGCACTCGACGACCGATCGAGAAGCGCCTTGAGAAGTTTTCTCGACCTCTTGTGACGAACTTGGCCCACCTCGGCACCGCGTGAGAACCGTGGGGCGGTCCGCGATGCCAGCCCTGCGTTCCGAACCCGATTTACTGGTCCTTCGAAGATTGGCAGAAGAACTGGCGCAGAGCCGAAAGGAGCGAACCACGAGCGGTCACCTTCTCGCGGCCATCGTTTCTCAGCCGAGCCAGGCAGCCGAGCTCTTACTGGAGCGCAAGCTCGGAGCGGAAATTCTGCTCAAGGCGGCCCGCGCCACTACCGACGAAGAGCCGGACCCTCTCGCCCGGGCCGTGCAGCGCGCGCGAGAGCTCGCCGCCCGCATGGGCACCGCGGGACCGAGCGCGATCCATCTGCTGCTCGCCTTGATTCACGATCGAAAAAACGGCGCGCATCGCGCGCTTGCCCAATGCGGCGTCGACGTGGCGAGGCTTCGCGCAGCCGCGATGCAGCTAGCGCTCGGCAGGATTGGCCCGCGGCGCAACCTTCCCGAGGATCGCGGAACGGAAAAGCGCCCGAGTGCCTTGCAAAAGAACGTACAAACCGCCTCGTCTCACGGGGGGGGCGTGAAGGTTCCGCTCGTTCCGCGGCCGAGCGCCCCGACGCCGGCAAGTTCGACGGCGCCCATCGTGGCGGTCGCCGTCACCTCCACGTGGGCCGCGACGCTCGTTCCCTCGCGAGCCGCCACGCGCAAGCGGTCGCGCGCGGCCCCACCCTCCTCGCGGTTCGCGCTCGACCCCAAACAATTCCCTTCGCTCGCTGCGATCGGGCGCAACTTGACCCTACAGGCTGCGGAGGGTGCGCTCGAAGCGGTGATCGGTCGAGACCTGGAAATCGACCAAGCTCTCGACGTCCTCGCGAAGCGACGTGCCAATAACCCCATTCTCGTCGGTCCCGCGGGAGTCGGGAAGACTTCGGTGGCTTACGGCATCGCCCAGCGCATCGCCGCGCGCGACGAAGTGTCGTCTCTCGACGATCGCGTGATCGTGGAGATTCCCATCTCCGAGCTCGTTGCGGGCACCAATGCCCGCGGTTCGCTCGCCGAGCGCGTCATTTCGCTGCGCAACGAAGTGCGCGAGTCAGCGGGAAGGGTCGTTTTGTTCTTCGACGAAATCCACGCCTTGTTCGGAGGCGACATGGCCGAGGAAATTCAGGGCGAGCTCAAGATCGCGCTCGGTCGTGGAGAGTTGCCCTGCATAGGAGCGACCACCCACGAGGAATACAAGCGAGCCATCGAAGCCGACCCCGCCCTGTGCCGCCGTTTTTCGAGGGTGGAGGTGCAGGAACCCGAGCCCGCCGTAGCGCGCGAGATCGTCGCAGCGTGTGCGCGTTCGCTCGCCCGCCATCATGGCGTCGTCTACGCGGACGAGGCGCTCTCCTCGGCGGTGACCTGGTCGGTGCGCTATCTGGCCGGACGCGTGCTGCCCGATAAGGCGCTCTCGGTCCTCGATCTTGCCGGCGCACGCGCGCGGCGGCGCTCGGCTTCGCATGTCTCACCCGAAGGGGTGGCGGAAGTCATCGCCGAGCTCGCGACCATTCCGGTGGAACGGCTGCTGGAGACCGATGCCGAACGCATGCTCGCCCTCGAGTCGCACCTCGCCGAGAGGGTGGTAGGACACCGGTCGGCGCTCGCGCGTATCGCCAACATTTTGCGCCGCAACGCGGCCGGGTTTCATGGCCGGCGTCCGATCGGCACTTTTTTGCTGCTCGGCCCGACGGGTGTCGGCAAAACCGAAGCGGCCAAAGCGATCGCGCAAACGCTCTTTCATGCAGAGACGGCGATGACGCGGCTCGACATGGCCGAATATGCCGAGCCGCACGCGGTCGCGCGGCTCATCGGCGCTCCGCCCGGTTACATCGGGCACGACGCCGGCGGGCAGCTCACCGAAGCGGTGCGCCGCCGACCCTACCAAGTGATCTTGCTCGACGAGATCGAGAAGGCACACCGCGACGTCCTCGAGGCGTTTCTGGGCGTGTTCGACGAAGGGCGACTGACCGACGGTCGCGGCAAAACCGTGGATTTCACCAACGCCGTCATCATCCTGACGTCCAATCTGGGTGCGACCGAAGTGAGCTCGAAGGGGGCGAGAGCCATCGGATTCGGTAAGGTGGGGAGCAACGCCGATGCGATCGAAGAAGCGTTCGTCGCGTCCGCGCGCGCGGCGCTCCCGCCCGAGCTCTACAACCGCATCGACGAGGTCATCGCCTTCGCGCCGCTCCAACGGGCGGAGGTCGCCGAAATCGCGCGCCGCCTTCTCGGCGGGATCGGCAAAACGCTCGAAGGCGCACGGGGGGTGCTGCTCGACGTCGACGAGGACGCTATCGACGCGCTGCTTTGCGCCGGCGGTTTCGATCCCGAGCTCGGCGCTCGGCCGATGAAGCGCACGCTCGCGCGTTTCGTCGAGGCTCCCATCGCCGACATGATCCTTCGCGGCGAGCTCGTGGCCGGCGACGTCGCACGCCTCACCGTCGATGACGGCGAAATCGTGATCGACGTCGTGAAAAACCACGCCGTCTCCACGCGGCGGCCCTCCGTCGGCGCTCGCTAGCGCCTCCCGAGAGGGTTGATTGACGGGGAGGCGGTGAGCCGGGGAGCTTTTTGGGTTGGTGCGTCGATTGGCAGCATTTCCTTCGGCCGTGAGCCGATACCAAAAAACAAAATCTCCCCGCCTTCCCGCCTCCCCGTTCAAACCACCGGTTCAGTCAGCGAGGCGGTGCGGGGCCCGCGAGCACGTTGGCGGCGAGAGGGGAGAGGGGTATGAGATCGTGAAATGAATTCGAAGCCGCCCGACGATCTGCCGTTTCCGGAGAGCCTGTGTCATCGCTGCGCTGCGCCGCCGAAATACGTCCGGAGCCCGACGACGGTTTTTATCCTCTGTCCGCTGATGCCGAAAAAATATCCGCCGCAGCCGGTCAGAATTTGTGAGCTGTTTCGCCCGTGTACGAACACTTAGTGCTCGAGTTGCTCGAATTGCTGGCGAGGTGGTGCGCGGGAAATTAGGATCTGCTCTCAACGGTTTGGGGGGCCCTCTTTATTTGAAGCGCTTGCGAATAAGTTTCGGACGCACCTCGTCCCACGAACACCGAGGACCCCATGACGATGACACGACTCCACATTTCTTCTCTCGTTGTAATCGGCGCCGTCACGACCCTTCTCACGTCCCGCGCGCCGGCCGCAGAGTCCGATCTTGCGCCGGTCGCTCCGTCGAAGGATTACGCGTGCGGTGACAAAGGAAAGCCGCCCTGCCCGATGCAGGCGTGGATGAAAGCCAACATGGCTCCCGCTGCCGCCAACGGTGATCCCGACGCACTGGCGAAGGCTCTCGATTACGTCTCTTCGCACTCGCCTCCAGGGTTCACCGAATGGTCGAAGATCGCGAAGGGTGGCGCGGACGCGGCCAGGAAGAAGGACGTCGACGCCGCGAAAAAATCCTGCAAGACGTGTCACGATCAGTACAAGGCCAAGTACAAAGAAGAAATGCGCGACCGCGCGTTCTGATCACCGGCGTATCGAACGGGGGCCGCTCGGGCTACTGGCCATGACCGGCTCCCAGATGCGCGCCTCGCAGAAGATTTTGACGAGGTCCCCGTCGAGGTGCTTGTCGCGCACTTCGAGGCCGAGGATGTCGAGGGCCTTGTCGACGGGCACGGCGCGCTTGTAAGGACGATCGCTCGCCGTCAGCGCGTCGAAGATGTCGCTGATGCTCATGAGCTTCGACTGCAGCGGGATCTCTTCGGCGCGCAAACCCTTCGGATAACCGGTGCCGTTCAGCTTCTCGTGATGCGCCCCGGCAATGATGGGGACGCGCTGAAAGCTTTTGCCCCACGGGATCGTCGATAAAAAATTGTAGGTGTGGGTCACATGGCTGCGGATCTCTTCGAACTCCGAGGGGGTGAGCGTGCCGCGACTGACCGAGAGGCTCGTCACTTCGGCGGGCGAGAGGAGCGGGCGTTGCTGGCCCGAGAGCGTGGCATACGTCTGCTTCGCGAGCGCTTCGATCTTGCTGAAGTCCCCGCCTTTGAGCACCGTGGGCTCGTTGGCGCTTTCGATGGCCGCGAACGCATCGAGCAACTCGATGCGGCGCCTAGCCAGCTCGATGTCGAGCGCCTCGATTTCAGCAGCCGGCGCACGCCGCTCCAAGGACCTCAGCTTGCGGGTCAAAATGTCGACCTCGAGAGAACGCACGGCAAACTCGATCCGCTGTTGGATCAGCTCGAACTCCGCGTCGTAGAGCTTCTTGGCCTTGACGAGCACCTGTTCGCGGACGCCGATCTTGCCGAAGTCGTGGAGCAGAGACGCGTATTCGATCTCTCGAAGGTCCTCTTTGCTGAAGGCGACCGCGCGATACGGGCCGGTATCGACCCGCTCCACGGCTCTGGCTAGGCCGAGGGTGAGCTCGGCCACGCGATGCGAGTGACCGCTGGTCGTAGGATCCCGTGACTCGATGGCTTCGACGCTCGCGCTGACGAATCCTTCGAAGATTCGTCGGATCTCCTCGAGCAACATTGCATTCTCGAGCGAGAGGCCGGCCTGCGCGGCGAGCGTTCCGACGAGCTCCTGCGATCGCTCGTCGAAGGCGATGACCTGTTCGACGACGTCCTCTTTGGTGTAGAGACGCTTCTCTTTGTCGCGCTTCTTGTTGATGAGCTGGATCACGCCGATGACTTCGTCGGCGCGCGAAACGAGCGGCATGCAGAGAACGCTCTGCGTGCGATAGCCCGTCTTGTCATCGAACGAGCGGTCGAATCCGAACGGCGAGCCCGCCGGCATGTCGTACACATCGACGATGCTGATCGGCTGAGCGTGGAGCGCGGCGGCCCCCGCCATCGAACGCGCGCTGACCGCAATCGTGAACTCGCGCGAGTCGAACGTGACCGAATCATTCTGGGACAGCTTGAACTTGAGCTGGCGCTGCCCGGCTGCGTCGGTCTCCACGACGTAGATGCTTCCCGCGTCGGCTCCGGTGATGAAGCGACTCTTCTCGAGGATGACGCCGAGCAGCTTTTCAATGTCGCGTTCGGTTTCGATGGCACGGGCACACTCGATGAGCTCCCCGAGCTCGTAGCGATAGCGGTTGAGCCACTTGCCCTTTCGCTCGGAGCGCGCCTTCATCTCCATCAGCTCGAAGGCGTTGTGCAGAGCGACGAAGAGCTCGTCGGACGCGGGGCTCTCGGGCAGCAACGAAGAGAGCCCCTTGTTCAATGCTCGTGACAGGTCGGGGTCGCGGGGGCACCCGAGCAGGACGAGCGCCGCCCGGCCATCGGCGAACGGGATGGAGAAGGGATGCAGAATGTCGCGTCCGTGATCCCACGCGGCGGCAACCGTGATGAGAACCATGCTCGAATCGCGACGCACCATGCAAAGGAGAGGGTGCGGGCGCGTCACCGTCACCTCGTGCAGGCGCGGGTCTACTTTCAGCAACGTCACGCAGCGTGAAACGGGTTCGAGCGGGCTCGTCTTGGGAACCGATGTCGATGGCGTCGGCGACGTACCTGGCTCTATCGTCTCCATCGAACCTCTCGAGTGACGTCAGCTCGACGTCAACGCCTTGCTCCTATCGCGGTCTTCGTAAGCCACGATGATTTTCTGAACGAGCGGGTGCCGCACTACGTCGACCTCGGTCAACGTGCAGAAAGAAATCCCGTCGATGTTGGACAGGAGCAACTTGGCTTCGGCGAGCCCGCTCTTGGTGGCGCTGGGCAGGTCGACCTGGGTCACGTCGCCGGTGACCACGGCCTTCGATGCGTAACCGAGTCGCGTGAGGAACATGCGCATTTGTTCGCTCGTGGCGTTTTGCGCCTCATCGAGAATGACGAAGCAATCGTTCAGCGTGCGGCCGCGCATGAAGGCCAGCGGAGCGACTTCGATCTGGCCGCGAGAAATCAATCCTTCGGCCCTATCGATGTCCATCATGTCGTGGAGCGCGTCGTAGAGAGGGCGCAAATACGGATTCACCTTTTCCGCCAAATCGCCGGGCAGAAATCCGAGCTTTTCGCCCGCTTCGACGGCTGGCCTCGCCAAGATGATCCGCTTGTAGGCGCGGGTGACCAGGCCGTTCACCGCCATGGCCATCGCAAGGTAGGTTTTGCCCGTTCCCGCTGGGCCGATACAGAACGTGAGGTCGTGCGTGCGGATGGCCTCGATGTATTTCTTCTGGGCCAGCCCTTTGGGCGTGATCGGACGGTGACGGGGAGTGACGAGCACGATCTCGTCGAACAGATCGCGAAGCCGCAACGTCGGATCGGCTCGCAACGTTCGAAGGCCGCGAATGTAGTCGTTGGCGTCGAGCCTGGTGCCGCCGCGAATGAGGCCGGCCGCCTCGCCGATGAACCGTTCGGCGAGCGCGACACGCTCGGGCTCACCGGCGAGCAAGATGGAGTTCCCGCGCAACCCGACGCCGATTCCCGTCTCTTCCCCGAGGGCCTTCAAGAGCTCGTTGTTCGGCCCTGAAAGCGAAAGAAGAACGGCGGTATCGGCCACCTCGACTTCCGCATTGACGCCGACGCCGGAGGACGTAGCCATCGAAGACGATCGTGCGAATTCGCGAGCCATCGGGCCAGAATACTACGCTGGTGCCCTCCCCGCATGTCTATCGGGGGCTCGACCTTCTCACGTTCGCGATCACCCTGTGGTACAAGCGGGCCAGCCAACATGCAGAATCTCATAGAGAAAGCGTCGGTTTTACACGAGGCTCTCCCGTACATCCGGCGCTTTCATGGGCGGACTTTCGTCGTCAAGTACGGCGGGCACGCCATGATCGATGCCGAGCTCAAGATGAGCTTTGCCAAAGACATTTGCCTGCTCCGCTACGTTGGAATCCAGGTGGTCGTGGTGCATGGCGGCGGGCCACAAATCAATACCGCGCTCGAAAAAATGGGGGTCGGATCGACGTTCGTGGCCGGCCTGCGGATCACCGACGAAGCCACCATGGATGTCGTCGAAATGGTGCTCGGCGGCCAGGTGAACCAAGAAATCGTCGGGCTCATCTGTCACCAAGGCGGCCGAGCGGTCGGGCTATCGGGCAAAGACGATGCCTTCATTCGCGCGCGCAAGCTCGAGTCCGTTCGAGCGAAGGACAAGTCGGGCGACGAGCGGGTGGTCGACCCCGGGCGAGTGGGCGAGATCCGCCACATCAACCCGGAAATCCTGGATCACCTCGTGCGATCCGGATTTATCCCGGTCGTCGCTCCGGTCGGCGTCGATGAAGAGGACCGCTCCCTCAACGTCAATGCCGACACGGTGGCCGGCAAAATCGCCGAGGCGGTCAAGGCGGAGAAGCTGATCCTGCTCACCGACGTCGATGGTGTCCGCTCCGCCGACGGCAAGCTGGTGCGGTCCCTGACTGCCGCCGACGCCGAGCGCTTGATCGAGGCGGCGGTCATCACCGAGGGCATGATTCCCAAGGTGCGTTGCGGGCTCGACGCCTTGGGCGGCGGGGTGAAGAAAGTCCACATGATCGACGGCCGCTTGCGGCACGCGGTGCTGCTCGAGATTTTCACCGATCAGGGCATCGGCACGGAAATCACGCGGTAGTCCTGTCCCAAGCGCCTTGTATTTTGCGACCGGCCGCGCGAGTGTGTTGCCGTGCGAACGTGGACGTTTTCGGCTGTCGTCGTTGCGATGCTCTCGCCGTTCGGTTGCAACGCGATCCTCGGCATCGACGAAGCCGAGCCAATTACCTCCGATGCCGCCCTCGGCGCGAGCGGGAACAGCGGATCCGGCGGATCGGCCGGCGCCGGCGGAGGAGACGTCTGCTCTCTCCAAGCCACCGATGCATGCAATGGTTGTGTCGCGCAAAACTGTTGCAGCGAGTACGAGGCGTGCGTTGCCGATTCGACCTGCAAAGCGGCTCTCGTCGACTATGCGTTCTGCCTCGGCCGGGCTTTGACGGCAGACGCAGGTGTCACCTGCGACGAAACGTTCTCGACCACCAATGCTGCAAGCGTAGCGCTCGGTAACTGCACCTTCGTCGAACAGTGCAGCGCGGACTGCAGTCGCAAAACGATCGGTGACCTCTGTTTCAACTACTGCGGCTGCATGAACGACGCCTGCCCCGAAAAGCAGTTCACCGACAGCTGCGAGGTAGCGTGCTCGGCCTTCAGCGACGAGCAGCTGGTTTGCCGGCCTTACCACTGCAGCTTGGCTCGGCTGAACCGAGACAGAGACAGCGAACCCGACCGCGCCCTGCACTGCGGCCATGCCTTTGGGGAAAGCCTGTGCCCGTAGAGGACCCGGGCTTCGCCTTCGGTCGCAACCAGAGTTCGCTCGCTCGGCGCGCGGCGGGCTCGTCTTTTCCTTTGGCAGCCGCTGTGCTTAACTAATCGTCTGCATGCTTGTTGGTAGCACCAGGGGGAGCCGTCGGCGTACATGAACGACCCGCCCGTCCACGAAGGAGAGATCCTCGCCGAGAAGTACCGGGTCGAGCGAGTCCTGGGCGTGGGCGGGATGGGCGTGGTCGTCGCCGCTACCCACCTCCAGCTCGAAGAGCGTGTGGCCATCAAGTTCTTGGTCAAAGAAGCGCTCGGAAACGCCGAGGCGGTGGCCCGCTTTGCGCGCGAGGCGAGAGCGGCCGTGAAGATCAAGAGCGAGCATGTCGCCCGTGTGATCGACGTCGGCACCTTGGAGACCGGCGCGCCTTACATGGTCATGGAGTACCTCGAAGGGGGCGACCTTTCGCAGGTCCTGCAGAGCCGTGGTGCGCTTCCCGTCGAAGAGGCGGTCGAGTACGTTCTTCAGGCCGCCGAAGCCATCGCGCACGCGCACGTGCTCGGGATCGTCCATCGCGATCTGAAACCCGCCAATTTGTTTCTCATCCGGCGGCCCGACGGCACCAACGCGGTCAAGGTGCTCGATTTCGGGATCTCCAAAGTCATGCCCCGTGCGGGATCATCGTCCGACAATGCCATGACTCGCACGCGAACCGTGATGGGGTCGCCGCTTTACATGTCCCCGGAACAAATGACGTCGACCCGCGACGTCGACGGCCGCACCGATCTGTGGGCGCTTGCTGCCATTCTGTACGAGCTCGTGTCAGGCCAACCCCCCTTCAATGCCGACACGATGCCTCAGCTCTGCGGATTGATTCTGAGTGCCCCCACGCCCTCGATCCGCTCCGTGCGTCCCAACGTCCCGCCCGCGCTCGACGCCGTCTTGCGAAGATGTCTCGAGAAGGACCCCGGGAGGAGGTACCCCAACGTCGCCGAGTTTGCCGCGGCGCTGGGCGAGTTCGCTCCGCGCCGTGCGCGCACCTCGATTGACCGGATCTCGAGAGTCATCCAATCGGCCAGCATGACCGACAGCGGAGTGATCCTCGGCGGCACCGCGGGCGGGCAAGTGCAGACCGGGGGCTCTTGGGCCGAAACGCGCGATGGCTTGCCTGTCAAGTCGTCACGCAAGTGGGTGTGGGCAGGGATCGTGGCGGCGGCGCTACTCGTCGCCATCGCCCTCGTCTTCGCGCGGCGTAGCCCCGCGCCCATCGAGCCGACCGTCGCGGCGCAACCGGTAGCTGTGCCAATCGTTGCTCCGACGCCTGCGCCTTCGCCCCTCGCGGTCGCGCCGCCTCCGGAGCCGATCGCCGCATCGCCGGTCGTGGCAAGCTCGACGGCGCTGCCACCTGCTACTGCTTCGCCGGTCAAACCTGCCGTCAAGCGACCGGTTCCGACGCCCGGAGCGCGCGCTCCCGCCCCGCAGCCCACCGCACCACCGCCGCCGCCCAAGCCAACGTCTCCAAGCGATCTCTTTGACGACCGGAAGTAACCGACGTACGAAGGGCGCACCGATCCATGTTGCGCAGGTTGGTCGTCCAAGCCGCCATTGCCTCGCTCTGCATCGCAGGTAGCTGGGAGCCAAGCGCACTTGCCGAGGGCTCGCTTGCCGATAAGGCGGCGGCGCAAACACTGTTCGACGAAGGTCGCAAACTGATGGCCGACGGCAAGTTTGCCGAAGCATGTCCCAAGCTCGGAGAAAGCCAGAGGCTCGATCCGGGCGTCGGCACGCAATTTCACCTCGCGGACTGCTACGAGCGTATCGGCCAGACGGCGAGCGCTTGGGCGGGGTTTCTCGAGGCCGCTTCGGGCGCGAAAGCGCTCGGCCAGACGGAGCGCGAAAAGGTCGCCCGCGAACGCGCGGCGGCCCTCGCGCCGCGTCTCTCCAAGCTCACCATCGTGGCCGCGCGCGCCGCCGACGTGCCGGGACTCGAGATCAAACGTGATGGCAGCGCGGTAGGGCGTCCCCTGTGGGGGACCGCGGTCCCAGTCGACCCCGGCTCCCACACCATCGAGGCGGTGGCTCCAGGTAAAAAACCGTGGCGAAGTACAGTCCAACTCGCCGGGGAGCACGCGAGCATCGTCGTCAGCGTGCCGGCGTTCGAGGATGCGCCACCGGCCGAGCGGTCGAATGCCGCGACGGTCGCCGCACCGGGCGGCGGCGAGGCGGCGAGTTCGGTTCCCGTGCGCCGGACGGTCGCGCTCATCGTGGGCGGTGTGGGCGTGGTCGGGTTGGGCATCGGCACCGTCTTCGCGATCCAGGCGAAGTCGAAGTACGACGATTCGCTCGCTCATTGCACCGAGGAGGACAAGAACAAGTGCTTCGACGAGGGCGTTCGATTGCGTGGCGAGGCGCGCAGCGCCGGTAACGTCGCGACCGTCGCGATGGGCATCGGCGGCGCTGCACTCATCGCCGGGGCAGTGCTTTTCTTCACCGCCCCCGCATCGACTGACAAGCCGCGCGCCCTGGTCGTTCCGACCGTCGCGCCGGGTACCGCAGGATTGTTCGTGAGCGGCTGGTATTAATCAGAAGTAGCGCGTGCCCTGAGTCTTGTAGTCGATTTCGATGAAGTTGCGGCCGATCGGGGTGCCGAACTCGTCGTCGGCCATGACCCGGACGACCGTCGGTCCTCCCATGTTTCGCGGGTGCACGCGCGTCGACCAAACCGCGCCTTTGCGCAGCCAGGTCACCGGCACTTCGGTGAGCCCGAGCATCACTTTGAGCTTGGGATCGACCTTGCTGGGATCCAGCTGCCCACTGGGATCGCGGATTGTCACGGCAATGTCGATCCGATCGCTCGGCCAGAAAGGGGTGCGCGGCGTGAGCTCGACGTCCGCACGCAACGCTCGCTTCTTGGCGGTGTAGACCGCGCTCATCGAGCCCGGATCCTCGCGGAAACGAAAACGAAGCTCGTGTTGAGCATCCCCGTCCATCGTCAAGCTCTTGGGCGCACGAGAAAAGCCTCCTTTGTCGATTGCGAGCTCGATGCCTGTCGGTTCGCCGAACGAGATTTCTCGACCCTCCGGGAGAATGACCGTTCGCTTCTCCATGTTGGCGGTCCCGCCCGGCGGTAGGTGGTACGCCAGCGCGGCGAGCGGGCGCGGCGGCGAAGCTTCGCCGAACACGCCGTCCGCATCGATGCTGCGAACACGCACGAAGTATCGCCCGACACCGACGCTTCTCGACCACGAGGTGCCCTGCACCGATTCCGATGCGGCGGGCGTCCGGAACTCGGGGTCGCTCGCGAAGTCCACCTGGTAGCCGCGACTCTCGGGCACCGGTTCCCAGCAGCCCCCGACCGCCGCCGGCCTTTCGGGATCGCTCACGGCGACGCCGGCGGGACACCCCCCGCCGCCCGCGACCCACTTCGGAGCCGCCAACATGGGCCGTGGCGCGGTCGGCCGTCCCTCCGAGCGAACGACCGTCGCCTGACCTTTGGCGACCGTGATCCACGAGCGGTTCGCCCCAACGCGCGCCTGCCCGCTGATCGCTCCTACCCCCGTGTGATCCCGCAGCCGGGTGATCTGGACGGTCGCACCGCGGAACGCGATGTGCTCGTTCGGTCCTACTGAAACGACAAGCGGAATCGAGCGCTCGGAAGGGGAGACGGCCTCGAGCGTCCCATCGCGCAGCTCGACCTGATGGGCGGGAACCAAAGATGCCGCTCCCGCGACGAGCGGTACGTAGAAATACTCACCGACCGCGACGACCGCGCTCGGTGTGAGCATCAGCGTGTTATCGGCGTCGACTTGCAGCACGCAGGCCTTCTCGCAGTGAACCTCGCTGCCCGGGGGTACGCGCCCGTTCGCGGCTGCTTTCCAGGGCAGATGGCGATAACGGCGAACCACGGCGGTTTCCGCACCGGCGACGACTCTCGCGCCGCCGGCTAGGGATCCCCCCGCATGCGCCGCGCCATCGATCGCGAGAAATCCCGCGACCGCGAGCAGAAGAGAACGACGAACCATGGGCCCCCTCAGCGGTGCCTTTGCGAGAATCTGAAGAGGATCTTCGGAACTAGCGGGGGCTCGTCTTCTGCTGTTTTCTTTCCCGATCGGCCCGACTTGCGTAGCGTCGAGCCCGATAGCCTTCACGCACCCGATTCGAGGGGAATCGAGTCATCGAGCGGGAGAAACGGCAGCATGGAAGACTGGAAGGACACGATCGCAAGGATTCGCCAGGTGAAAATGGAGCTCTCCGCCACCTGCTCCGAGCTCGGGCCGGCGGTGGCTCCTCCGCCGGGCGCTGCGCTGCGCGCGATTTCCACCGTCGAGCGGCGTATCCGCCGGCGGCTTCCGCCGAGCTACCGCGCCTTCCTGCACGAGCACGATGGCTGGCCGCTCTTTTTTGAGGGCGCGAGCCTGCTCGGAACGCGCGAGCTCAGCAAGCCGAGCTACCACGACCTCACACGAGCGGCATTTGCCGCATACGAGACCCCGATACCGGAGGTCGGTCCGCCTTCGCGGCCGCAAGGTCGCAGCGACGCCATGATTCCGTTCGGCATGGACCCCAAGGCGACCACCATTTTTGCCTTCAATCCGGCAGTGGTGCGTCCGGACGGTGAGATGGAGGTCATCGTGTGGGTCAATGAGCTCGGCGATCGCGCCGAGAGCTTCGCCGAGTTCTTGTCGCTCGTTCGCGAGATGCTGGAGGTCGAGCTCGCCGAGCGCGCGGGGCTGCTCCAGAAATCCGCCTGACCCGCAGGCGGGCCGAAGGCCGCGCCGAGTAACATATTGCAGGCGGGCCGAAGGCCGTGCCGAGTAACTCAACCGATCGATAGTGAAAAGGCGCAACCAGACGCTATGATGAGGCGCCCGGATGCCTGAGTCTCAGCACCACCACCAGCAGCAGCGCTACCGCGTTATCGAGAAGCTAGCTTCGGGCGGGATGGCCGAGGTGTTCCGCGCCGAGAGTGCCGGCCTCGAGGGATTCAAAAAACAGGTCGCCATCAAACGGGTGTTGCCGCACCTGTCCGAGAAAAAGAAATTCATCTCGATGTTTCTCGACGAGGCGCGGCTCTCCGCCCACCTCTCGCATTCCAACTGCGTCCAGGTCTTCGACATCGGGGTCGGCGACAATGCGTACTTCATCGTCATGGAGTACGTCGACGGGGCCGACCTCAAAGCGGTTCTGGAGACGCTGAAGAGGCAAGGCCGCAGCATCGCCATCGAAGACGCGGTCTTCATCGCGATCAAGATCTGCGAAGGCCTCTGCTACGCCCACGAGCTCACCGACCACGAAGGCCGTGCGTTCGGTGTCGTTCACCGCGACGTCTCGCCCCCCAACGTGCTCATGACCAAGCACGGCGAGATCAAGATCGTGGATTTCGGCCTCGCCAAAGCTTCGAGCCAGCTCGAAAAAAGCGAACCCGGAATCATCAAAGGCAAGTTCAGCTACCTCTCTCCCGAGGCCGCGCTCGGCAAGGAGGTCGATCATCGCACCGACATCTTCGCGGTGGGCATCATTCTTTGGGAGATGCTTGCCGCGCGTCGCCTGTTCTTGGGCGACACCGATTTCGCGACGGTCAAGCTCGTTCAGCAGGCCGTCGTTCCGCCGATCAGCAAGATCAATCCCAAGGTTTCGCCGGATCTCGAGCACATCGTCAACAAGGCGCTGGCACGCGACCCCGCGCAGCGGTTTCAATCGGCGCGCGAGGTCGCCATCTCCCTGAACGAGTTTCTCTATCGTCACGGCAAGGCCGTCGGCAGTTTCAAAATCGCGACGCTGGTCCAGTCGACCATTCGCGACAAGCAGCGCTCCCGCCCGCCTCAGCTGTCGATGATCGACAAGCTCATCGAGGAAGCGCTGTTCGAGTTCATCTCCCTGCAAGAGGAAGAAGCGCTCGCTCAGCCCCGCTCGTCGAGCGCCGGGGTGGATACCGGGGCGGTCCCGCTCAGCTTGGACAAGTTCCAGCAGAGTCGTGACTGGGCTCACGAAATTTCGGTCCAACAGAATCCTCGATCGCGGATCGTGCCTTCTCCACCCCAGCGTCTCCAAGCGGGCAACCTCGCGGCATTGGAAGGTGAGGACGAAGACGAGGAGCCGCCGCTCGGCCTCGAAGAAACGACCGGCAGCGAGCGAACCGAACGCCCGGAGCCGATCGTACCTGCTCTCGATCTCGAGTCGTCAGTTCCGCCTCATCGAGTGTCGAGGAAGGGCTCGAGCGGTGCAGTCGCCTTCGTCGTCGTGCTGGTTCTGCTCGTGGTGACCGCGGGAGCTTACTACACCGGCCTTTTGCCGGGCGTCGGCCCCTCTCATTGAACGGCGATCGCTGATCAACTGGGCGGAGAGTCGTGGGCCTCGTCGTCCTCGTCGTCGTCCTCGTCGTCGTCCTCGTCGCCGAGATCGGGCTCCTCTTCGGGCGGTTCGGGCGGAAGGATGCGCCCTTCTTTCAGCGCCTGCTGTCGGGCCTTTTCGGCGGCTGCTTTCATTTGCGAAACGCGCTGCATCACCGCCGGCTTGGGGGCGATGAGCAGCGTCATGGTACGTCCCTCCATCATCGGACGTACTTCGACGTTGGCGAGCTCTTCGCACTCGCGCACGACGTGATCGAGCTGCTCCTGAGCTTTCTCGGGGTGGGTGATTTCGCGCCCGCGAAAACGGACGGTGAACTTCACCTTGTTCCCGCTTTCCAAGAACCTTCGCGCCGCCCGCACCTTGAAGGCCAAGTCGTGCTGATCGGTCTTGGGCCGTAGCTTGATCTCTTTGATGTCGACGTTGGTTTGTTTGCGCTTGGCTTCACGCGCCTTCTTCTTCTCTTCGTATTTGTACTTTCCGAAATCGAGCAGCTTACAGACGGGCGGTTCGGCCTTGGGATTTACTTCCACGAGGTCGAGCCCTAGGTCCTGTGCGGCTCGTAGAGCTTCCGACGTCGACATGACGCCGAGCATTCCTCCGTCGGCGCCGATGACGCGAACTTCCGGAACGCGGATTCTGTGGTTGATGCGGATTTGTGGTCCCCGCTGCTGGGAACGCGGATCGAAGCGTGGTCGCCCCATGTTCATACTGAGTGCTCTCGCCTCCTATGGTTCGTCGTTTGTGTTACTCGGCGCGCCTTCGGCTCGCCTGCGGTTGTTTTCGATTGGGTCACGGCTTGGGATCCGTGGCCGTGTGAATGCGAGGAGGCGTGGCCTCCTCGAGTAACTTTTCCGCGAGCATCGGCAGCGGCATTGCTCCCAGCTCTCCACCCTGTCGGGAACGAACCGACACGGTGCGGGCCATCGCTTCTTTGTCACCGATGACCGCGATATAGGGGTAGCGCATCAATCTCGCGTTCCGGATCTTAGCGCCAAGCTTGTCGGCACCCAAGTCCGTAACGACCCTGAGCCCTTTGGAACGCAGGTAGGAGGCCACCTCTCGGGCGTACTCGACCTGTTTTTCGCTTACCGTCACCAGGGACACCTGCTCCGGCGCGAGCCAGACCGGGAACGCTCCGGCGACGTGCTCGATGTAGACGCCGAGAAACCGCTCGAGCGACCCGAAGATCGCGCGATGGAGCATGACCGGTCTTTTCGCCTGACCGTCTTCGCCGATGAAGCCGAGCTCGAAGCGGTCGGGCAACACGTAATCGACTTGGATGGTGCCGAGCTGCCAGCTTCGCTTGATCGCATCCTTCACGTGAAACTCGAGTTTGGGACCGTAAAAGGCGCCTTCCCCCGGCGAATACTCGAACGCGAGTCCTTTCGCCCCCATGGCGTCGGCGAGGGCCTTCTCGGCGGCGTCCCACTGGGCGTCGGTGCCTGCGCGCGGGTCGGGGCGCGTTGCCAGCTTGATGCTGACGTCGTTCAACCCGAGCGCGGCATACACCTGGTAGAGCAGGTCGACGAAGCTCTGAATCTCTTGCTGGGTGTCTTCCGGTGCGCAGAAAATGTGGGCGTCGTCCTGACAAAAGCTGCGCACGCGATTGAGCCCGTGCACGACGCCCCCCCGCTCGAAGCGATGCAAACGACCGAAGTCGGCCACTCTCCAGGGGAGCTCGCGGTAACTGCGCCGCCGCGCGCCGAAGATCAGGCAGTGGCTCGGGCAGTTCATCGGTTTGAGCCCTGGCGCGTCCGCGATGCCTTTGTCGGCGGATTCGGCGGTTATCAGCCGGTACATGTTGGCGGCGTAGTTCGCGAGATGTCCGCTCGTTTCGAAAAGTCGCTTGTCGAAAATCTGTGGCGTGAGCACCTCTTCGTAGCCGTTCTCGGCGTAGAGCCCGCGCAGATAGCCGACGAGCCGCTCGTAAACGGCGGCCCCGCGTGGCAAAAAGAACGGCATCGCCGGCGCGTACTCATGGAACATGAAAAGATCGAGCTCGCGCCCGAGCTTGCGGTGATCCCGCTTTCTGGCTTCCTCCAGCAGGCGCAGGTGCTCCTCGAGGGCGGCCCTCGAGGGGAACGCCGTGCCGTAGATCCGCTGGAGCATCGGGTTGCGTTCGTCGCCGCGCCAATACGCGCCGGCCACGCTGGTCAGCTTGATCGCCGCGAGCTTGCCCGTGCTCGGCACGTGCGGTCCTTCGCAGAAATCGACCCATTCGTGACCGGGCTCTCCGTGCTTGTACACGGTGAGCTCTTCGTCTTGCGGCGTGCGCTCGATGATTTCGACCTTGTAGGATTCGCCCATCTTGCGGAACAGCTCGATGACGTCGTCGCGTGCCACGACCTCCCGGCGAAAGGGAGTATCCTTGCGGATGATCTCGAGCATCGTGCTCTCGATCTTCGCGAGGTCCTCTTCCGTGAAGGGGCCGTCGGGGCGGTCGAAATCGTAATAAAACCCGTCCTCGATCGCGGGCCCGATGGTGACCTTGGTACCGGGAAACAGCCGCTGCACGGCGTCGGCCATGACGTGCGCGCTCGAGTGACGAATCACCTCGAGACCGGCGGGATCCGCTTCGCGGATGATTTCGAGCGGCGCATCGGCGGGCACCGGGGTGATGAGGTCGTAGACCTTCCCCGCGGCGCGAACGGCGATCACGTCCTTCGCGAGCTTCCCCTCTTGCGCGAGTCGTTCGCGGGGCAGAACTCGGCCCGCCCTGTCCTTTGCCGATGCCTCAGCCACGCCGACTGCCTATGACGAATGCAAGTTCGAGAATATGGACCTCTTCGAAGACGCTGGTTGACGTTGGCTCGATGGTAGGCGCGGGCAGGATTGAACTGCCGACCCCTACCGTGTCAAGGTAGTGCTCTACCACTGAGCTACGCGCCTGGGGCTCGGAAAAAAGCGAAGCGAGTTCGAAGAAGGGGTCAGGTAACCGCAACACCCCGAACTGTCAAGCGAGGGACGGATGGGGTCGGTCGACGATGATGCCTACCTGAACGCACGGCCCGCGCTCCTTCGTGGCGTCATCGCCCTCGCGTGCGTCGTAATGACCACCGTCGCATCCGGGGAGCCTCCCCACCCGCATGAGCCCGAGCTCGGCCCGGACATCGAGCCGCGGGGGCCCGAAGAGCCGGCGCAGCGCTACAAGGTCCCGATGCGCAACGGAATGTTACGCGTCCCCGGCGGCGAGTTCTCGATGGGCTACGAAGGTCCTCCGCCTGGCGAGCCCAACGAGAAGCCGGTCCACCTCGTCAAGGTTGCGCCGTTCTGGATCGACCGAACCGAAGTGACCATCGAAGAGATGCGCGCCTGTGTCGACCGAAGCGAATGTCCGGCCCGCCCGCGAAACGGCCCGGGCTGCACGTTCGACCGGTCGGACCCGAAGCTCCCCGTCAACTGCGTGTCATGGCAGCTCGCCGACGCTTATTGCCGCGCGGTCGGCAAACGTCTGCCGACGGAAGCGGAGTGGGAGTTCGCCGCTTCCGGTGGTCAAAAGGTACGATATCCCTGGGGAAGTGGCCCGCCTTCGTGCCCGGTCACGGTCACCCTGGTGAGCAATCACTCCGGCGCGAGCTGCTCGCCGAGAGGACCGACCCCGGTCGGCGTCCACCCCAAGGGGGCGAGCCCTTTTGGCGTGGAGGACATGGCGGGGAACGTCGAGGAGTGGGTCGCCGACTGGTACGCGGACCATTACGAGGTCCAGCTTCCTCAACACGCGGCGGCGTCGCCGGCCGGACCGGCCTTCGGCGTCGCGCACGTGCTTCGTGGAGGCGGCTGGATGAGTCGCCCGCGCGAGACGCGGGTCACCGCGCGAAGCTGGGGCAGCCTCAACGAGGCGGGTGCCAATGTGGGTTTTCGCTGCGCGAAGGATTAAAGGTCGCTGAGGTTGCCTACCGGCGGATAAGTGGCTATAGCGCCCGCTCTCGGAGGACTCTTGAACCTCGTTACCCTCCAGCCCCAGCAGTCCGCTCCGCCGG
Organism: Polyangiaceae bacterium; assembly: GCA_036395495.1. Classification (GTDB taxonomy): domain Bacteria; phylum Myxococcota_A; class Polyangia; order Polyangiales; family Polyangiaceae; genus DASWDH01. Next base: position 7,175 of record DASWDH010000278.1, on the reverse strand, counting down.
CCCCCGGTGTCGGCCAAACCGCACCTGCTCAGGGGCCTACACCCGGCGCTTCGCCTCCGCCCAGCGGCGGTGGCGGAAGCATGATGCTCATGTTGATGGCCTTCCTGCCGGTCATCCTCTTCATGGTCTTCAGCAGTCGTTCGCAGCAGAAGAAGCACAAGGACATGGAATCGAAGCTGAAGAAAGGGGACCGCATCGTCACCCAGTCCGGACTCGTCGGAAAGCTGGTCGAGCCGCTCGAGGGGCGCCACGCGAAAGTCGAAATCGCACCGGGCGTGAAGGTGCAGATCCTCCGCACGTCGATTGCCGGGCTCGACGCCGACGAGACACCCAAGACGAAGGACGAGCCAGCGCTGGCCGACAAGAAGTAGATGGTAGAGAGGATTCTCCAATACACGCTTGGAGTTCCGGGCCTGCTCTTTCTCGTGCTCGGTTATTTCTCCAAGTACCGCCGCTGGTCATTCTGGACAGCGGCGATCTGTGCGCTCTCGGCGGCGATCGCGGCCCACTACTCCGTCTTCTGGGTGCTCGCAACGTTCACCTTGGGCGCGGTCTGGGCAGTCGTCTGCGCGCTGCCCTTCATGGACTTCGGCTGGCGGCTCAAGACCGGCTTCGTCGCGGCGCTCGGGCTCGGCGCGTTCTTGTGCGTGTGGCCCACGCTCGAAGGGACGAGCGGCGGCAAGCTGCGATGCCCCCAGTACGTTCGCGACAACGTGCCGTTCCGGATCGTGGCCGGGCTCGACCTGCGAGGTGGCCTGCGTCTCGTCTACACGGTCGACGTCGAAGAGGCGATCAAAGACAAGCGCGATCGTTACTTCGACGAAATGCGCCAGCAGCTGGCGACCGAGTTCGGATTCCACACCGGCGACAAACCGCCGACGCGCGACGAGCTTGCGAACCTCGACCAAAAAGTGAAGCTCGAAAAGCCTCGCGACAACGTCTCGATCATCAACATCAGCTTCGTCGATCCGAACGACGACGCGAAGGTAGACGAAAAGTTCCTCAAGCGTTTTCAGGGGGAAATGGCGGTTCAGCGCCCCAAAAAGGGCAGCGTCAGTTTCAAGATTCGCCCCGACGTCGAGTCACGTTTCCGCGAGACCGCGGTGAACCAGGCGAAGGACACCATCAACCGCCGCGTCGACGAGCTCGGGTTGCGCGAAGCGGCCGTCACGGTGCGCGACGAAGACATCATCATCGAGGTCCCCGGCGAGGACGAGCGCACGTTCAAAGAAATCCGCGACATCATCAGCCAGACCGCTCGTCTGGAGTTCAAGATCCTCGACGACTCGCACGACTTTTTCGGCGATGTAATGAAGACCGTTCGCGAGGAAGACCTGCCCAAGGGCGTGAGCCTCAACCACCCGGAGAACGCGCCTGTCGGTCCCGGCCAGACCAAGGTCATTCACGTCGCTCGTATCACCAAGCAGCCCGACGAGACGATGAAACAAACGCGGGCGCGCCTGGCCGAGTGGGTCTCCACGCTCAACGTGCCCGACGATCACGAGGTCGGCTTCGGCGTGCAATACGAGACGAATCCCGACACGCTGCGCCGACCCGAGGTCGGCTGGACCACTTATTATCTCTACAACAAAGCCGAGATCACCGGCGACATGTTGCGCGACGCGCAAGCCGTCCCCGATCAATCGAACCAGTCCCTCGGAGGCTGGTACGTCGCTCTCACCTTCACCGAGGCGGGCGGCGACCGATTCGAGGAGATCACCGGCGCCAACGTCAAGCGGCGGTTTGCCATCATTCTCGATGGGAAGGTAGAGTCGGCTCCGGTCATCCAGCAGCGCATCGCCGGCGGCCACGCCCAGATCACGCTCGGCGCGAGCGACACCGACACCCAACTCGAAGAAGCGCGCAAGCTCGAGCTCGTGCTGCGTTCGGGGGCGCTGCCCGCTCCTATCTCACCTTCCAACGAGCAACGCATCGGCCCATCGCTCGGCAAAGACGCCATCGCACAGGGTGTCAAGGGAGCGCTGGCCGGCTCCATGTTGGTGCTCGTCTTCATGGTGATCTACTACCATCGCGCGGGGGCGGTGGCCGATATCGCGGTGCTCTTCAACCTTTTGCTGCAGCTCGCGGTGTTGGCGAGCTTCGGGGCCTCGATGACGCTTCCCGGCATTGCCGGGCTCGCCCTCACGATCGGCATGGCCGTCGACGCCAACGTGCTCATCAACGAACGCATTCGGGAAGAGCTCCGCAACGGCAAGAGCCCGCGCGCTGCGGTCGATGCCGGTTATGAGAAGGCGTTCAGCGCGATCCTCGACGGTCACGTGACCACCTTCATCTCCGGCCTCATTCTGGCTCAGTACGGCACCGGGCCCATCAAGGGTTTCGCCGTCACGCTCATCGTCGGCATTCTCGCCAGCTTGTTCACCGGCGTCGTTTGCACGCGCCTGGTGTTCGATTGGTGGGTTCGCGGCCGCAAGATCAAGACTCTGAACATCGGCTAGCGGAGGCACGCGGTGGAGCTCTTCAGGCACGGCAAGGTTTACGACTTCATGGCGATCCGGGCTTACTGGATCAGCTTCAGCCTCCTCGCCGTGGTGGTGTCGTTCATCAGCGTGCTGTGGGAGCCGAAGCCCAACTACGGCACCGATTTCAAAGGCGGCACCGAGGTCGAGGTCGCGTTCACCAAGGGCATCGAAGCCGGTGATGTGCGGAGTGCCGTCAAGCGCGTGGGGTTCAACGATCCGGACATCGTTTCGGTCACCGATCCCGCCAATCCCAATCGCTTTCTCATCCGCGTGCAGGAGACCTCGGCCTTGCCCGAGGAAAAACGGGCCGAAATTCAGAATGTCCTCTGCTATACGGTCCCCGCCGGAGCCGAAGATCGCTGTCCTCTGGCCGTGCGGCCGACCGAGGTGAAGTTCAGCCCCGGCGGCGACAAAATTTTCGTGCGCTACGAGCAAGACCCGGACCTGAAACGCATCGCCGACGAGGCTCATTCGGTTGCCGGCGTGGAGCTGCGGCCGAGCCCCACCAATCCTCAGATCGTGAGCCCCCGCGACCACAAGGTCGAAATCCAGCTCAAATCCAAGGGGGATCAGCTGATGGACGGGTTGCGCCGCGAGCTCGGCGCCGACACGGTTCCCGAGAATCCGCTGCGCGTCGAGTGGGTGGGGCCGAAAGCGGGCAAGCAACTGCGCGACGCTGCGGTGAAGAGCGTCGCCATCGCCATCGTGTTCATCATGGCCTACGTGGCGTTTCGCTTCGACTTGCGGTTCGCTCCGGGAGGGGTCGTCGCATTGGTGCACGACGCGATGATGGTGATTGGCGTCTTCGTCTTGTTCCAGAAGGAGATTTCGCTTTCCACCATCGCCGCAGTGCTCACCATCGTGGGTTATTCCATCAACGACACGGTGGTGGTCTACGATCGCATCCGCGAAAATCTCGGCAAGCACCGCGGCAAAACGTTCGCCCAGATCATCAATCTGTCGGTATCCGAGACTCTCTCCCGTACGGTTTTGACTTCGGGAGCCACACTGCTCAGCATTCTTGCGTTCTTCGTCTGGGGAACCGGCGTCATCAAGGATTTCGCACTCGCCCTGCTGGTCGGAATCGTCGCCGGAACTTACTCGTCGATCTACGTGGCCGCGCCCCTCACCGAATGGATCGACCGGCGCTTCTTCGGCGGTGCGGCCGGCGGCGGCGCTGCCGCACGCAAGGCTGCCGGTTCACCGGCCCGCGCTCCTGGTAAGAAGACCGCTGCCGTCGTCTGACAACGACTAGAATGGCGGGATGCCGCCGTCCGACGAGCCGATCATCCGATTCAGGAAGGTCAAGAAAGCCTTCGGCCCGAAGGTCGTCTACGACGGCCTCGAGCTCGACGTTCGTGCGGGAGAATCGCTGACCATCATCGGCGGATCGGGCGTCGGCAAGAGCGTGATGCTCAAGATGCTCATCGGGTTACTGAGGGTCGATAGCGGCTCGATTCTGTTCCACGGCGAAGACATCACCAAGAAGAGCCGCGCCGAGCTCGGCCAAGTGCGCCAGCGCATCGGGATGCTCTTCCAAGGTTCGGCACTCTTCGATTCGATTTCCGTCGGAGCCAACGTGGCTTATGGCCTACACGAGCATTACCATCACAAGATGAGCGCGGCCGAGATTGCCGACCGGGTCGCGTGGGCTCTCAGCCTGGTCGGGTTGCCGGGTATCGAAGACATGCGCCCGGCCGATCTCTCCGGTGGGATGAAGAAGAGGGTCGGCCTCGCTCGCGCGATCGCCATCCAGCCGGAGGTCATTCTCTTCGACGAACCGACGACCGGTCTCGATCCCATCAACACCTCGCGCATCAACCACCTCATAACCGGTCTCAAGCGCAGCCTGAGCATCACCTCGATCGTCGTCACCCACGATATGGCGAGCGCCTTCCTCATCGCCGACCGGTTGGCGATGGTGCACCGAGGTAGGATTATCGCCCAGGGCACCCCCGATGAGTTCAAGGCGGTTACCGATCAACGGGTGGCGGATTTCATCCACGGTAGGGCGCCGGTCAACGAAGATGTAGCGACACTTCTCGGTGAGTAGGCCTTACCCTGGCGTGGCTTTTCACTTAGGATAAAGATTACCGAAATGGCGATTTCCAAGGAGATGCGGGTCGGAGCGTTCGTGCTCGCCGGGCTCATCGTCTGCGGTATCGTCATCTTCATGATCGGAGACGAGAAGCGTCTCTTCGATGCGAAGCTCACCTTTCACACGAGCTTCAGCGATGTGCAGGGTCTCAAGGCCGGTGCACCGGTCCGGCTCGGCGGAATCGATATTGGGGCGGTTTCGCGCGTCGCGCACAGCGAGGACGCAACGGACAATCGCCTCTACGTCGACATGAACATCGTCAAGCGTGAGACCTTGCGGATTCGGCAGGACACCGTTGCCAAAGTCGCCAACAAGGGTTTGCTCGGTGACAAGATGATCGAGCTCTCCGGCGGCTCGCCCGGCTTTCCTCCGGTTCCCCCCGAAGGATTCATCAAGGGGGAGGACCCCGCCGACTTCACCAACCTCTTCTCCGAAGTCGGAATGATGGCCAAGCGGGCGCAGCAGATCCTACAAAACCTCGAGGCAACTTCGAAGGCGCTCGCCGACACCCAGATGCACGAAGACCTGCGCGGCAGCGTGCACTCGGTCAACGTCATCCTCAAGGAGGTGGCCGGTGGGCGTGGTTACGTGCACAAGCTGCTGGCCGACCCCGCCGAAGCCGACCGATTGTCGCACCTGATCGCCACCCTCGACCGCACCGCGACCGAAGCCGAGGGCACGGTGACTGAGGCCCATCGCGCCGTGGCGCGTGTCAACCAAGGTCCGGGGTTGGCTCACGAGCTTCTCTACGGCGAAAAGAGCAGCAGCGCGGTGGCGAACTTCGGCAACGCCGCCGGCGAGATCGCCGTGACCCTCAAGGGGATCCGCGAGGGCAATGGGCTCGCGCACTCCATCTTCTACGGTGGCGACGACTCTTCCCAAGAAGTGGCCGCCAATCTGGGAGCGATCACCGGCGATCTTCGCCACATCGTCGCCGACCTTCGTGCCGGCAAAGGAACGCTCGGCGCGCTGCTCGTCGACCCCTCGATTTACGAAGATGTCAAGAGCGTGCTCGGGAACGTGCAGCGGAACGACGCGCTCCGGGCGCTGGTCCGATACTCGATCAAACAGGACGAAAAACGACCTGAAGTGCGCGTTTCCGAAAAGCCGGCCGCCTCTTCGTCGGCTCCGCGGTAGTATCGGCGCCCACCGGATCGGACCATCTCTGCTGGCGTAGGTCCAAACCTCCGATACACTCGATCACATGCGTTTCTGGGAACGTCTCACGAAGATCTTCATCCTGGTCACGTCGTTCGTTTTGGCTGCCTATTTTGCCATTACGTTTCGCGCGGGCGGGCTTTGGCGGGGGCTCGAGCCGGCGCTGGCCGTTACGGTCACGCCGAGCCAGAAGGGACCGTATGATCTGACGAGGCTCGAAGCCGTCAATGAAACGCTGAAGACGATTCGAGACAAGTACGTCGATCCCTCCCGCGTCCATCCGCGGGAGATGTTCTTGAGCGGCCTCAACTACGTGCAGCGTGACGTCGCCCAGGTCATCGTCCTCTACGAAGAGGGGGCGAGCGATGTGACCGTGAGAGTCGAGGCGGCCGAAAAGAGGTTCCGCGTCGACAACGTTCAGGGTCCGTGGGACGTGTCGGCGAGGTTGCGCGAAGTGTTCTCGTTCGTGCAGGAGAAGCTGCGCGGCACGGAAGTCGACCTGCGCGAGGTCGAATACGCGGCCTGCAACGGCATGCTCCACACGCTCGACCCGCACTCGGTGTTCCTTTCGCCCGATGCCTACAAGGAGATGAATCTCTCTACCTCGGGCGCATTCGGGGGGCTCGGCATCGTCATCTCGATTCGTGACCAGATGCTGACGGTCATGAACCCCATGCCCGGCACTCCGGCGGGAAAGGCGGGGCTGCTTCGCTTCGACCGCATCGCCAAGATCAACAACGAGTCGACGCTCAACATGCCGCTCGACGATGCGGTCAAACGGCTGCGCGGCGATCCCGGGACCAAGGTGACGGTGTGGGTACATCGCGATACGCGCGATGGGGTGCAAGGGTGGCAAGGCTCGAAGCCATTCGAGCTCGTTCGGGAGCGGATTCAAGTCAAGTCCGTGGAGGCGCGGCTGCTCGAAGGGGAGGTGGGTTATCTTCGCCTCAAGCAATTCCAGAGCGGATCGTCGGGTGAGGTCGACAACGCCTTGGCCGAGTTTCGACAAAAGGCGCCGAATCTGCGCGGTGTGGTCCTCGACCTGCGCGGCAACCCGGGCGGTTTGCTCGACCAAGCGGCGAAGATCGCCGACAAGTGGATTCGCGATGGAGTCCTGGTCGCCACCGTGGGGATGGCCGAGGGACGTGAGGAGAAGCTCGCCCACGCCGAGGGCAACGAGCCCGAGTACCCGCTCGTGGTGCTGGTGAGCGGTTCGTCGGCCAGCGCGAGCGAGATCGTCGCCGGAGCCTTGAAGAATCACGACCGCGCCGTTTTGGTCGGCGAGCAAACGTTCGGCAAGGGGAGCGTTCAGCTCGTCTTCCCCGACGTCACGCCGGACAAGGCTGCGCTCAAGCTGACGATCGCCCAATATCTCACGCCCGGGGACGTGTCGATTCAGGGTGTCGGGGTCACACCGGATATCGAGCTCGACCCGA
>DASWDH010000277.1:0-3116 GCA_036395495.1 Polyangiaceae bacterium | reverse complement strand
TGACCGATCAAGGCAAATCCGTTCTCGTGGCCGCCCGGCGCGTGCTGCTCGACGTGGACGATCTCAAGCGTCTGACCGGAGGGATGGCCCTTGGGCTCGAGGCCTCGGTCTCGCTCTGCGTCGATGCGCTGTTTCCGGTGAGCGCGCTCGTCGATCTTTGCGCGAGGTTCGCCAAGGAATTTCCCGCCGTCCACCTACGGGTCGACACCGAGGTCATGTCGGCGGTGTCGGCACGGGTGCTGGCAGGCAGCGCGACGATCGGGGTCGTGAGCCAACCGGGCGTCGCCGAAGGGCTCGAACGCAAAGCGCTGTCCGGCGTGCGCATGTTGCCGGTCGTCGGTCCACGCCATCCGCTCGCGTCGGTGAAGGGACCCGTTCCCGTCGCCCGCCTGGCCGAAGCCGTCCAGATCGTCCTCTCCGAGCGAAACGAAGCCGGCGTTTCCGATCAAGGCGTGCTTTCGCCGCGCACGTGGCGCGTCGCCGATCTCCATACCAAACACGCGCTCTTACGCGCGAACCTCGGATGGGGCAACCTCCCCGAGCACCTCGCCGGCGCCGACCTCCGCCGCAAAAGGCTCGTAAGGATCCAACCTGAGGGGTGGATCGAGCAAGACGCCACCGTCCTCCTTTTGGCGATCCATCGCCGGGACACGACGTTCGGCCCCGCACACCGATGGCTCATGGGCCATCTCGCGAAAGTGTGCGTTCGAGACATCGGATCCCGAAGGCCAGCCCATCGCTCGAAGAGATGATAACCATCGATATTTCATCGATTCCGCGAATGGTCGAACGGGCTTACGTTTCGAGGTCAGGAGGTTTGCAATGGCAACCCACACCATCGACGTCGCCCACTCGGAAATTAGCTTTACCGTACGCCACATGATGTTCGCCAAGGTACGCGGGCAGTTCAAGAAATGGAACGCCACCGTCGCCTACGACGGGGTGGATCCCACTCGATCCAAGGTCGAGGTCGTGATCGATGCCGCGAGCATCGACACGCGCGAAGACAAACGAGATGCCCACCTGCGTTCTGCCGATTTCTTCGACGCCGAGGCATTCCCCAAGATCACGTTCAAGAGCAAGCGCATCGAGTCGGTCGGCAGCGACCAATACAAGGTGGTCGGCGATCTCACGATGCACGGGGTCACCCTCGAGGTCACCTTCGACGTCGAGGCGACCGGCGCCGGACGAGATCCCTGGGGCAACAATCGGCTCGGCTTCAGCGCGAAAGGCGCCATCAACCGCGGTGATTGGGGCCTCAAGTGGAACCAAGCGCTCGAGGCAGGCGCGGTCCTGGTCAGCGACAAGGTCGAGCTCGAAGCCGAGGTTCAAGTCATCGCTGCCGCAGCGAGCGCGACGGCGAGCTGAGCGGGATCCACGACGAACGCGAGCGAGCGGGTGGTTTGGCGCGATCCTGTCGGATGATCTATCTTGGTTGGCATGTGCCGCAACATCCGCCCGCTCTTCAATTTCGAACCTCCCACCACCGACGAAGAGATTCACGCGGCGGCGCTCCAGTACGTCCGCAAGGTGAGCGGCATGCAGAAGCCGAGCGAAAGGAACGCCGCCGCGTTCGACCGCGCGATCGAAGACATCGCCAGGCTGACGCGGCGGCTCGTCGACTCGTTGGAAACGACGGCCGAGCCCAGAAATCGCGAGCTCGAGGCAGCCAAGGCACGCGCGCGTGCCGCGGAACGCTTCGGGTGACCGCAGGCGGGCCGAAGGCCGCGCCGAGTCACACGACCGCAGGCGGGCCGAAGGCCGCGCCGAGTCACACGAGACTCAGGGGCAGTCGAGGCACATCCAGTCCACGATCCCGTCGCCGGTACCGAATCGCTGCATCGTGTACTTCTCGATGTCGATCAAGAAGCCCGTCTCTCGGCTGTTCTCGGTGCAACATCCGCTGCAGTCGCTGTCGGAGCAATAGTCGTAAACGGTGACGTCGATCTGCTTGTCTCCTTGACGAAGACGCAGCGTCTTCAGCTTGTAGGTGTTGGCGTCTTTGGAGTGCACCGCGGCGATGTTGTGCTCCCTGACCCAACTTTCCGGCTGGGTGCCGGAAACGAATGCAAACTGGCCCGCCCACATGCATCCGTTGAACTCGATGCACTCTTCGCTGCCGGGGTCGGGATACGAGGTGAAGTTCGTCAGGTTGGCTCGGCGCCACGTACCGGTCGAACCGCCTGTGGTGGTCGTCGAGCTGCCGGTGGTCGTCGAGCTGGTGGTGGTCGTCGAGCTGGTGGTCCCGCCGACGAGCGTCGCCCGAAAGAGTTGCGCGTTGGTACCGTTGCAAGACCAAAGATGAATGTTGGTCCCGTCGGCGGTTCCGGCGCCGGCCACGTCGACGCATTTTCCGGAGTTGGTGTTGACGAAGCGGACGCTTCCTCCGCCAAGATCGTCGATCGAGAACGCTTGCGCGCCTGTTCCGTTGCAGGTCCAGAGTTGGATGTTCGTTCCGTCGGCCGTACCAGCGGCGGATACGTCGACGCATTTTCCGGAGTTGGTGTTGACGAGGCGAAATGCGCCGCCGATACCCTCGACCCGAAAGGACTGCGCACCGCTTCCATTGCACGTCCATTGCTGGATGTTGGTGCCGTCGGCGGTACCCGAGCCGTTCACGTCCACGCACTTACCGCTCGTGGTCGACGTCCCGAACGTATACGTGCCGGTGGCGAGCGGCTGGTAGAGGTTTTCGGGACCTTCCGATTTGCCGGCGTGGTGACCGCAGTCTGCAAGGACGAAAGGCGCCGATAATAGCGCCACCTGTGCCCATCGCCGACCACACGTGATCGTCATCTGTCGCGCCATCTTCGCTCTCCTTTCGGTGCCTTCTTCGCAATCGACTTCGGCCGGAGCCGCCGTCGTGCGTGCAATGGCCGGCTTGGCGCTCGGTCATTGGTGCAACTTCATGTGCCGCGACGCACACCAGGCTCCCGTTGCCGCCCCGAGCGCAGTCCATTCCGTTCATCGATGGTTTTCTATGGTCGACTCGAGCCCGCTCGGTGACGAATGATCCGAGTTTGCGCTCGTCACGACGAGGCGCGGGCGCTTGCCGTCTCGTCGTGCGCGAGGGCGATGATGCGAAGCCCTCCTTCGAAGCGCGCGAGCGTGGAGGC
>DASWDH010000276.1:0-6679 GCA_036395495.1 Polyangiaceae bacterium | reverse complement strand
TTCTCTCCGTCGCGATCATGCTGGAGCGCGGATGGTTTTTCTATTCGCTTCGCGACGATCTCGCGGGCCTCGCCCGATCGCTCGGCGATTATCTTCGCCGCGGCGAGGTGGCCGAAGCCAGGCGCCTTCTCGAGAATTCGCCCTCCGCCGAAGCGGCCGTCGTCGTGGCCGGTTTGGTCGAAGCTGAGCGCGGTGCGCAGGCCGCGGAAGAGGCGATGGCCGGCGCAGCGGCGCTGCAGCGAATGAAGCTCGAAAAACGTCTCGTCTACCTGGGCACCTTGGGCAACAATGCGCCGTTCGTCGGTCTGCTCGGAACGGTCATCGGCATCGTGCAAGCGTTCGACGAGCTCGGCAAGGCGGCCAAGTTGCAGACGACGCAGGCCGCGTCCACGATCGCGCCGCAGACGGTCATGACCAGCATCGCCGAGGCTCTGGTCGCCACGGCGATCGGCCTTCTCGTCGCCATCCCCGCCGTCGCCGCCTACAACACCTTTCAGAGGTTGACGAGATCCACACTCGCCAACACCGAGGTGCTGTCGCGGATCTTGCTCGCCCATTTGAAAGGTGGGCCGGTCGAGGGGCAGGTCGGTTAATGGCCGCAAGCATGCAGAATGATACCGAGGAGGGGATCGTCGGTATCAACGTCACTCCGCTGGTTGACATTACGCTCGTGCTTCTCATCATCTTCATGGTGGTGGCTAAGATGGTCGTATCGCAATCGCTTCCCCTCGACCTGCCCAAGGCCGCTTCGGGGACGGATGTGCAGACCGTCTTCTCGATCGAGCTTTATGCGAACGGCGAGATGGCCGTCGACCAGAAAAAGCTCCCCAATGACGACGCTCTTTTTCCGCTCGCGCGCGAAGGGCACACTCGAAATGCCGATCTTCGGGCGGTCATCAAGGCCGACGGCACGGTGCTGCACCAGCGAGTGATCCATGTGCTCGATCTCTTGAAGCAGGCGGGGGTTTCCAAAATTGCGTTCGGGGTCACGCCGATTGCTCCCGAGCCAGGGGCGGTCTCGCCGGCGTCATCGAGGTGAGCTTGACGGCCGTCACTCGCAGCAATCCGTTCGCACGGGTGTTCGAGCTGGACTCGCGCACGGTGCGAAAGGGGCTCGCGATCGGCATCGTCGGCGCACTGCTCGTTCACGCCGCCGGTGCTTCCGAGGCTGCGCGGCTGGCGAACGGCGTCGGTGGCTGGGCGTTCGACCTACGTTCGAGCGTTCACGAGTACTTCTCGCGCCTCTACGAGGTCGAGATGGTGAACGCGCCTCCGCCGCCTCCGCCACCCGAGAAGCCGCCCGCCGAACCGGAGCCGGAAGCTCCCAAACCCTTAGCCGCCGCACCGAAGAGCGCCTCGCAGGACGAGCCGCCTCCCGCTCCCGCACAGGCCGGCAAAATCCTCACCCAGGAGCCGAACCCCGATGAGCCCGTCGACCTGACCGGGCAAGGCTTCGTGATCGGTAATGCAGAGACTTACGCCGGCGGCGTGACGGCGAACACCGGAACGTCCAAAGCGCCGGTGCGCAACTTCAACGCAGTTCCGGGCGGCGTGCCGGGTGGGACCGGAACGAAACCGGGGCCGACGGCGCTTCCTGCGACGGACCTCTCGAGGTCCGCATCGATCCTTGGCGGAGCTAACACCGAATGGGATTGCCCCTTTCCGCCCGAGGCCGACGCGGAACAGATCGACTTTCAGCGCGTCCAGATCGTCGTGGCGGTGCGACCCGACGGAACGCCGCAAGATGTGCGTGTCCTCGGCGATCCGGGTCACGGCTTCGGTCGCGCCGCGCGGCAGTGCGCCATGCGCCAGCGTTATAGCCCGGCGCTCGACCGAGAAGGGCGTCCGGTCTTGAGCAGTTCGCCGCCGATCTGGGTCAAGTTCAATCGTTAGTGCCCGCTGAAAATGGTGTAGCTTCGCTCGCCATGACACGAGGGATCCGGGCAAGCGCGTTACTGGCGTTGGCGTTGGCGTTGGCGTCGTGTGGTGGCGGCGCGCCGCCGCCTCAGGCGGCTGGAGCGACCGCGGGCGGCGCGCCGGACGCAGGCCGAGCGCCCCCGGCCGCGGTAACGCCGTCCGCGCCCGGTCCGACCGCGGCTCCCACGCCCGAAGCAGCTCCCGGCGCCGTGACGGCGAGCGTCGAGATCACCGGAAGCAAGATGATCGCGGACATCAAAGCGATCGGCATCGATCTCACCCATCCGGGCGATCTCGCGAAAATCGAGCTTTCCAAGAAGAAGAAGATCATGCCCTTCTTCGTCAAGGCGCTCGGCTACGCGGGATGCGAAGGGTGCCACGTCGCGGGCGACTTCAAGGCCGATACGCACAACAAGCGGATGGCCTCGGCCATGTGGACTCACTTCGTGCGCGACCTGCGGACGAAAGGCGGCGGCGCGCTCTTCTGCGATTCTTGCCACCAGGGAAAGCAGAAGCTTCTGGCGCGTTCGGACAAGAAGGTCCTTTCGGCTTTCATGCGCGCCAACTACGAAGAGAAGCTCGAGCGCACCGACAAGAAGGATCACAGCTGCGAAACCTGTCACTCCGATCCGTTCGAGGGGAAGATTTTCGCGAAGCTGTGGAAGGTGGGGCCCTGATCGGGCCGGAGGCCGCGCCGATAACTCGACGGGCCGAAGGCCGCACCGATTGACTCGACCCAGGTGGGGATCACCCCGTAAAGTTGACACGGGCACGCATGTTCAGTAGGCTCGTCGTCCATGCAGGGTTTGACGGAGCGGCAACAGCAAGTGCTCGAGTATATTCGCTCCTCCATCGCTCATCGCGGCTACCCGCCGACGTTGCGTGAGATCGGTGCCCACATGGGCATCCGTTCCACCAATGGCGTCAACGACCATCTGCGGGCGCTCGAGCGCAAGGGCTACTTGACGCGAGAGGACATGAAATCCCGCGCGCTGCGGCCCTGCGACACCGAAAATCTGCCCGCCTCGGTTCCGGCCAACGACGACGAGGGGCTGGTCGAAATTCCGGTGCTCGGCCGGGTCGCGGCCGGGCTGCCCTTGCTCGCCGAAGAGAATGTCCTCGACACGGTGAGAATCGATCGCACCCTCGTGCGCGGCGGCCGCGAAGTCTTCGGTCTCAAGGTGACGGGCGACTCGATGATCGAGGCCGGAATCTTCAGCGGCGACTACATCTTCGTCAAAAAGCAGCTCACCGCGCAGCGCGGCGATATCGTCGTGGCGCTCATCGGAGACGAAGCGACGGTCAAATATTACTACCCCGAGCGCGATTACGTGCGCTTCCAACCGGCGAACGCGCAGATGGCGCCCATCTTGGTGCGCGCGACCGACTTCAAGCCCACCATGCTCCTGGGCATCGTCGTCGGAGTCTATCGCCGAATCTGAGTTCGTTTCTCCACCGTACTACGCAGTTGACGGCATCTTCGCACGCTTGATAGCGTGCGAGCGGCGTATGAAAACAGCTCGCATCGGGGTTGTTGCCGCTGTTCTGTTCGGCGCTGCGATCGTACCCGCGGGCTGCGGCGGCACGCTCTACGCCATTCGCGTGAATGGCGCGGCGAGCAAAGTTGCGCAAGCCAAGGAGCTCGGCGCCGAGAAGCTCGCACCCTACGAGTACTACTACGCGAGCGAACATCTCACCAAAGCGATGTCGGAGGCGGCCGAGGGTGACTATTCCGACGCCAACGAGTTTGCCGACGTTGCAGAGGAGTACGCGGACAAGGCCATCAAGCTCTCTCGAGAGGCCCACCGCGGAGCGGGTCGATGAGACTCGCGCATGCCGTCATGCGGCGCATCTGCGGGATCGCGATGCTCGGCCTGGTCGCGTGCAGCCAGGGCCCGGTCATGCGCGGGCAGATCGCGGGGCTGAGTAAAATAGCCGCTCAGGCCGAGCGCAATGGTGCGATGCGTTGCGCACCGCGCGAGCTCGCGATGGCCAAGGCGCACCTGAAGTTCGCCGAGCTCGAGCTCGATCAAGGGTTCACGTCGCGCGCCGGCGCGCACCTGGCCGTCGCCGAGCCCAACGCGCATGCCGCTTACGATCTTTCGCCGCCCGAAACGTGCGCCGAGCGCGGCCTGGTGACGACCGCCGAAGAGCCCGACACCGACGGCGACGGCATCGTCGATTCGCGCGACATGTGCGTGCTCGAGCCCGAGGACAAGGATGGCTACCTCGATGATGACGGGTGCCCCGAGCCGGACAACGACCTCGACGGAATTCTGGACAAGGTCGACAAGTGCCCGAACGAACCCGAGGACCCCGACGGCTTCGATGACCAGGATGGATGCCCTGATCCGGACAACGACAAGGACACCGTGGCCGATCTGGACGACATTTGTCCAAACGAGCCCGGGCCGCCGGACGGCGAACGCCCCGGTTGCCCGCGCAAGCCGGCACTCGTCATCGTCACCGATAAAGAGATCAAGATCACCCAGCAAATCCACTTCGAATTCGACAAAGCGGTGATCCGGCCCGAGAGCTTCCCGATCCTGGATGCGGTTGCCGAGGTTTTGCAGAAGAACCCCAACATGCGCATCGAGGTTCAAGGCCACACTGACAACAAGGGCTCGGCAGCCTATAACCTCAAGCTCTCCGATCGTCGCGCTGCATCGGTCAGGAAGTATCTCACCGGCAAGGGGATCGCGGCCGACCGCCTCGCATCACACGGCTACGGCCTCACACGCCCGCTCGTTCCGAACGACACCGAACAAAATCGGGCGCTGAATCGGCGCGTGCAGTTCATACGCACCGAGGGGGGGCAGGCTGCGCCGCCGTAGCCGATTTCCTGTCCAATTGAAGGAGCCACGGCCCCAGCGACATAAGCCCCTGTGCCGAGAGGAGATTTTCCCGTGGACCGTCGTTTTCGTAAGTGGTTTGCCCTTGCCTCCGCGTTTTTGGTTTTTTCCCTGGCGTCTCCCTCGTCCGATGCCGCACCGAAAGATGCAGCCGCCCTCAAGCTGGCGGACGACGCGATCAACACCGATTATCTCGCCACGAATTTCGCCGAAGCCGAGAAAAAGCTGCGCCGCGCCATCGCGATGTGCGCCGGCAACGCGTGCACCGCGCAGGTGCGGGCGAAGTTGCATCGCGATCTGGGCGTCGTACTGGTGGCCGGCTTGAACAGAACCGAGGACGGCAAGAAAGCATTCGCCGAGGCCCTCCGGGCAGACCCAAGCATCACGCTCGAAAAGGACCTGACGACCCCCGAAATCGAGCAAGCATTCCAGGCTGCGCGAGGTGGCGGTGGCGCAGCGGCTCCCGCGGCGCCATCGGGTCCCGCGGGTGCCGGCACAGCGGGGGTCTCGGGTGACATGAAGCATACGCCGCCGACCGAACAGGTGACCCTGACGCCGCTGCCGATTTACGTCGAGCTCGGTGACGGCGTGACGCCCGCCAAGGTCGTCGTTCGCTACAAGCCCTTCGGTGTGGCGGACTGGAAGACGCTCGAACTGCGCAAGGTGGGCAACGGCTACGGAGGCGAGATCCCCTGCCAGGACGTGGGCAGCACCACCGGAGATCTCAGCTACTACGTCCAGGCGACGGACGCGGCGGGCGACGTCGTCGCAACGAGCGGGATGCGCAACGCGCCCATCAAAGTTGCCATCAAAAGCCAGATCGCCGGCGAGGCTCTTCATCTTCCGGGGCGACCCGCTCCCGCGCGCTGCAGCGACAAAGCCGACTGCCCTCCGGGTTTTCCCGGTTGCACGACCGGCAAGAAGAAAACGGGGGGCAAGGGATGGGGAGCGAGCTGCGAAAAGGATCGCGAGTGCGGCGAGGGGCTCGCGTGTAAAAATGGCGCGTGCGACTTGGGCGAAAAGGCGCCCGGCGAAGAGGAAGCCACCGCGTCGTCGGGCAAACCCTGTGAGACGAGCGCCGAATGTGAGTCCGGCGAAACGTGCAGCGCCGAGAAAACTTGCGAGTTACCGTCGGTGCCGCTGAAGAGACTCTGGATCAGCGCGAGCATTCAACAGGACCTCTCGCTCATCGCTTCTCAGAATGACGTCTGCGGCAACATCGACTTCACTCCACCCGCTCAGTTCACTTGCTACAACAACGACGGCACCCCCTACATCGGCATTCCCGAACCGGGCGGAATGGGCTACGGCAACGCGATCAAGGGAGGAGGGCATCTTTCCACCACGCGTTTCTTGCTCGGCATCGATTACTTGCTCGGCCGCAATCTGACCCTCGGCGCACGGGCGGGCATCGCGATCGGCGTCGGCCCAGATTCGTCGAGTATCCACGGTGAGCTGCGCCTCGCTTATTGGCTCGGACGAGATCCTTTTCGCAGGAAAGCGCTTCGTCCCTACCTCGCGCTGCTCGGCGGTTTCGCCGCGATCGACGACAAGTTCGACGTCCCCGTCGACGACCGCGGGCGCCCCTTTCATCTCACGGTCTGGCACAAATCCGGTGCCTATTTCGCGGGAGCCGCCGGCGGCGCTATGATTCCCCTCGGAAATAACCACGGCGTGCTGGCCGAGCTCCGGGTGCAGGCGCTTTTTCCCAACGTGGGCGTTGCCGTCTCCCCGTCAGTCGGGTACTCGCTCGGATTCTGATTCCCACGTTGCTCCCGGTCAGGATCGGATGCCGTCCTGGTAGGAGGTTCTCTTGCACCACGCCCCCCACGAACTCGAACTTGCGCAACCTCCCGGCGGCTGGGGTCCACCCCCCGGCGGTGCCCCTCCAGGTGGCTGGGGGCCCCCCG
>DASWDH010000275.1:0-7042 GCA_036395495.1 Polyangiaceae bacterium | reverse complement strand
TGGGGGGCCTGATCCTCGGCGGGAGGAGCGGGCTCCTGGTACATGTACGGAGGCGGGGCGGCGCCGGGTGCGGCCGGGGCCGACCCCGCAGGCGGCGTCGCACTGCCGGCGGGCGGCGCTGGACTGGGGGTCAAGGGCTGCGCCGCTGCCGGTGCCCCTCGAAAGGTGGCAAGAAAAAACAGCGAGATCCCCAAATGGGGCAAGGTGCGTGCGCAGGCGGGGCCGAAGGACCGCGCCGAATGACATAACCGCATGGCTGACCCTTTCGTCGACATTCCGGTGCCTCCTCGCGCGTTGCCAAGCATTTCCACAGGATGGACGAACCATAGCACTGCCATCTTCAGCCGACCCCGTGGGGCGGGTCATTGGGCCCCGCCCCCTCCCTGCTCCCGCTTACCTTCGACCGATATCTCTTCTGCCAAGATGGCGGGGGTCGGCCGGCCATGTTAAGGCGCGCGAGAGGCCGCTGGTATTCGTGCGAAGCGACATCAAAGGGCTCGGTGACTATGGAACGGTGGGTCTCGAGCTGGTCTTATCCATTCTCTTCGGATTTTTCGCCGGGCGGTGGCTCGACACCAAGCTCGGAACCAATGGCTGGCTGACGGTGATCGGTTTTGGCTTGGGAGTGGTCGCCGGTTTCCGGGCCCTCTATCGAGCCGCCGTGAAGATGCGCAAGGAGACGGAAGCGGAAGATGAGCGGGAGCGGCGAGCGCGAAGCGGAGATGACGGCAGCAGCGACGAACCCTGATCCGCACGACGAACTGACCCATCCGCGCGCTCCAGCCGCGGGCACCGAGGAGCCCGCAGGCCATTCGATCGGAGCCGGGCTCGGCGCCGTCGGTCCCCTGCCACCGCCGCGGATGCCCCCGACCTTTCCTGCTGCGAGCCAAGGTGGGCCGCCCAAGGTGATCGTTGTCGCCGAAGAAGGCTCCGACGGCAGCGGTGAAAACCGGTCGGGCCAAGTCTCGGTGCCCCCGGCGGGAATCGAGCTCGGCCGGCCCATTTTCGCGGTCGCCGCGATCGGAGCCCTTTTGACCACTGGGGCGATCTTGCTGGTCGGGCGGACCGCCGGACAGGGTGTCGCCATCGGCGCAGTCGTCGCCACGGCGAACCTCTGGGCGTTCACGAGGCTCGGAGCGGCGTTCCTCGCGCGCCGAGGGGTACAGACCGCTTTCGCGCTCCTCGCGGTACTCAAGCTGGTCGTCCTTTTTGGAGCCGTCGTCATCGTCCTCAAGGCCGAGCTTGCCGGGCCGGTCCCCTTTCTCATCGGGTACCTGGCGCTGCCGGCGGGCATCGTGGTCTCGCAACTGCTCGGATTGCGGCACGACCTGGAGAACGGCGAAGGATCAGTCTAGCTTTTGCGGGCGAGGGCGCCTAAAAAGCATCGTCGATTCGACCGCCATGCCCGAGCACACGACGTTTCTCACCTACTTCTTGTCCAAGTTTCCGGCGCTCCAACACAACGCGGAAAACATCGGCTACTCGTTCATCGGCCATCACGATCCCACGTGGCGCAGCTTCGAACCCGTGGTGACGTCGATCTTGGTGATCCTGCTGGTCACCGCCTTGGCGCTCCGCACCCGCGCGACCCTCGCCGACGTCGATCGGGCCGTGGTACCCGACGAGCGGCTGACGCTGCGCACGTTCATGGAGGCGTTCATCTCCTATTTCTACGGAATCGCCCGAGACGTGATGGGTCCCAAGCGCGCCAAGCGTTATTTTCCGATCATCGGCGGGGCGGCCTGCTTCATCTTTTTTTCCAATCTGATGGCGCTGGTGCCCGGCTTGGCGCCGCCGACCTCGAGTCTCAACGTTACGCTCGGCTGCGCGCTCTGCGTGTTCATCGTCTTCAACTACTACGGGCTTCAGGCCAACGGTTTCGACTATGTCAAGCACCTCGCTGGCCCCAAGTGGTATCTCGCGGTGCTCATCTTTCCCATCGAGCTCATCTCCACGTGCGTTCGTCCGGTCACGTTGTCGATTCGTCTCATGGTCAACATGGCGGTCGACCACCTTCTCGGCACGATCGCCATCGGGATGGTGGCGTTGTTGGTGCCGGTGCCGCTCATGTTCCTCGGCGCCATCGTGATCGTCGTCCAGACCCTCGTCTTCGCCCTGCTCACGTCGATTTACATCGGCTTGGCCACAGAGCACGAAGATCACTAGCCATCGGGGCAAAAAACTATTAAACGGGCACGCGCGCTCGCACCTCCACCTTCCCCCTTGAAAGGAGCCAATATTAGATGTCCACCAAGAGCAAGCTCGCCCTCGTCTCTGCCACGCTCGTCACCGTCTTCACGTCGTCGGCTTTCGCCCAGACGGCGGCCGTGGCACCGACCAACCGAGAGGACGTTTTCCGCTGGGCGGCGGGAGCCGCGGGCTTCGCCATCGCCATCGCAGCCTTGGGGGGCACGCTCGCGCAGGGCCGCGCCACGGCCGCAGCATTGGAAGGCATTTCGCGCAATCCCGGCGCCTCGGCGAAGATTCAGACGCCTATGATTCTCGGCCTCGCCCTCATCGAGTCGCTCGTTCTCTTCGCGTTCGTGATCGCGTTCCTTCTGCAAAATCTCATCAAGTAGGACTCGCTCAACGAACGCGCACGAAGGTCCCTTCCTCGGAAGAAGTCGGCAGCGCCGCCGTCCAGCCCGCGGGCAAGTGCGGGCTGGTGAAGGCGAAGACGCGCTGCGCGTCGAGCGGCGCGAGGTTCACGCACCCGTGGCTGCGCACTTTTCCGAAGCCGCGATGCCAGAAGGCGCCGTGGAGTCCTACGCCTTTGGAGAAGTACTGCACGTACGGCACGTCCTCGATGGCGTAGTACCTCCGCGCCTCTTCGTCCTCGAGGTTGCTCATGTTCGAGGTGATCAGCTTGACCCAGATGCGAAATTCACCCTTGGGGGTGACCGTGTCGCTCCCCTCTTTGCCCTTGCCGGTCGAGACGAGCGTGACGAAGACCGGCCGATCTCCCTCGAGCGCCGTCAGCGTTTGCGACGCGAGGTCGACATCGATCCAGCGCTCGTTCGGTCGCAGGGACGAAGGAGGCGGCGATAGAGCCGGGCGCCGCACGTCCTTGGCGCGAAGCCACTCGCCCTCGCCGATCCGGTAGTACCCCGCCTTCTTGTCGAGCTTCTCCTCGAGGATCGAGACCTTCTCGAACTTGGTGCGATTGGCCCCTTTCGTGGGCCGGGCGCCCGCGGAGGGTGCAGAAAGGATCGGCGCCTTGTCTTCGATCACCCACCCGAAATCGAGCTTTCCTTCCGAGATCTCTTCGCCGTGAAATGCGAAAGGATTGACCGGTACGAGGTCGCGAAGGGGAACCCACATTCCGTGATGCGTTCGTGCGTAGCGGGCGCCCAGTTTGACCCCTTGTTCGGTCGTCGCCACGGCGAACCCGGGTTGCAGCTCTTGGTCGGGGGCGACGTCTTCCGCATCGCCCAGACGGAAGTAGCCGTTCGAGCCGTTCCGGCCGACGAAGTAGTAGGTGAACGGCAGGCCCGTCGAAGCATCCGACTCGACCGAAGAGCGCGGCGGAATGGGCGGCCCGCCATCGAGCACCGCGGCATCTTGGCAAATCCAAGCTTGGGGACCCACGCTGAGATAGCGCGCCGCGCAGCCATCGCCCCTCTTCGCGCCGAAAAACGGCAGCTTGGCCCCCATCAGCGCCGTTCCGCGCCGCGGAGCCGTGGCGGCCGGTTCGGCCAGGATGACAACATCGGGGCGCTGAATCAGGATGCTCCGCCCCTCCGGCAGCGGCAGATCATCGGTGTCGCGCCACGGCGGAAGGTCGCTCGCCCGAAGCTCGGCCGCCAACAAAACCAGGGCCGCGACCGCCGTCACCCATCGGCCCGAAAGCGAGGCGCGGTTCTTCGCGCGCATCAACGGTAGGTGAAGCGGACCTCGTGATCGCAAATGCGGTACACGTCCCCCTCGGCGATCGGCCGGCGCGAAATGCGCTGGCCGTTGTACTCGACACCATTGGTCGAGCCCATGTCGACCATGTAATACTGCCCATTCAGAAATTCGATCATCGCGTGCTGGCGGGAGACGTTGGGGTCTTTGATGGTCAGATCGCTCGACTGCTTGCCTCGACCAATGACGAAGCGATCCTTGTTCACGGCAAGCCGTTCGCCCGCGTACATGATGCTGAGCTGACCCGAGTAGGACGGGCTGGAGGGCGGGGCGAAGCGCCCGGACCCACCTGTCGGCGGAGGAAGGCCGCGCGTCCCGGGAAGCGGGGGGGGCACGGTGCGCGGTGCAGGCGGCGCACTTCCGAGCGGCGGCGGAGGCGGCACGCGATTGGTCGGCGAGGTGGCCGGCGAAAAAGATCCGCTTCCGCCGCGAGCGCCGACCGGCGGCGGAGGCAGATTGCCGTAAGGTGGCCGGCTCCGCGTCGGCGGGGGCGGAAGTGGCACCGAGCCCGCTCGTGCCTGCGGTGGTGCGGGAGGCGAGGTACGCACGGAATCACCGGTTTGTCCGGAGGGCGGAGCACCGTCGCTCGTGCGGCCCCCCGTCCGGCCCGCGTAGCGCTGGCGCGCGTACTGTTTCATCGACTCGTTGATCAGATAATCAACGGAGCATTCCAGCTCTTGCGCCATTTGCTGAAAGGCATCCCAGAGGATGTCGCGGCATTGAAACGTGCGCGCCGTTTTCTTATTGGGATCCGAGCTCATGAGGTTCTCAGCTGAAAGCATTTTAGCGCCTGGAGAGCACTGGTGGAAAGAGGGGGCACCGGCCGGCTAGCGCCCTTTCATGGCAGGCACGATGCAGAATTTCACGAAATCGCCGACGTCTTTGATGTCCTTGGTCTCGTTCTCCTTACCGTCGGCCTTGGGGACTTCGCATTGCCACTTGGCTTCGGGGTCGTCCGTCTTGGGAACGGCGGTTTTGTCGGATTCCAACGGCATGACGGCGGGAATGTCCGACGCCTTACCGTTTGCATAAAAGTAGCCGAGCGCCGTCAGGCGGGCCGCGAGGCTCCCCTCTTTGAGGAAAGGCATCACCGCTTCGCGCGGCTTCGGTCCCCTGACCTGCATCTTATCGATGTGCTGCCCGTACGAGAGCGGCTCGGTCATCGCGAACCCCGGCGCCGCGCCGCCCGGAAGCTTACCCATGAACTCGGGCAGCTGGTCGGTGCTCGACATCCGGAGCACCGTCCCCGCGGCCACCCAGCGCACCTTCCATTTTCTCGAATTGAACAGCGAATAGAGGCGAGTCACCGCTTGCTCGCGCGGCAGCTCTCCCACGCGGGCAAAGGCCTGGTCGCGGACGCTGTCGGGAATGTCGTCGGCCGCAGCCAAGCTCAACATTTTCTCGACGTCGGCGGGGTTGTTGCGATCGATGCGGCCCTCGAGCGCAGCGAGAGCGGCCTGCCTCTTCTTCTCGCTCTGCGAGCGATCCATCGCCACCGACAGGCAGTAGTCGATCGACGGTCGCGTTCCGACCTTCTTCATCGCCGCGAAAACCTTGATCAGCGCCTCTTCTTGGTATTGCGCGAGCTGCAACTGGAGCCGATCCGCCGCGGGGTTCATTTTTGAGGCTCGGTTGGCCTCTTCGACGGCAGGCTTGATTCGGTCGATCCAGGTCTGCGACCCCGTGTACTTCGCTAGCTCGACCAGCTTGACGGCCGTGGCCTCCTTGGTCGGCTGGTCGCCGAGCTCGGCGACCAGCGTGGCAATCCGGTCGTAGCGCCCCGAATCAGCGGTGATGAGCTGCGGGAGTCCTCGCACGGCCGGGGCGCCGATCGCCCGCATCATTTGCTCCATGCCGAACATTTGCGAGGTGTTGTCGAGCCGGCGATCGAAATCGTGCTGGGACCAGTCGATCAGTGCATCGGTGAGCTGCTTTCGCGAGGCGTCGTCCGAGACGAGGACTGCCTTGTCGTACGTCAAGATCGCGATGGCAGCGTCCTTGTAGGGGTACGATGGATCGGGCTGAATCGGCTGCCCCGGTGTGTTCACCGGAGGCGGCTGCTTCATCTGGACGACGATCGTCGGCACCATGCCGTCGATGATTCTCTTTCGGTCTTCGGGCCCGAGCAGCGCGAGCGCTTCCACGAGGCGGTTGATACCGACGCGGCGCCCGCCGCGCGGCTTCATGCGCAAGAGCTCGACAGCCGCTTCGACGCGCAGCGGCCACTCGTATTTGTCGTGCGTCACCACGGCGACGAGCTTGTCGGGTCCGTGCTCGGTCGACCCCCAACGTCGGACGTCGTTATCGTTGACGCGACAAGCGGCGAGGCTGCCCCCCACGAAAATCCCAGCGAGGACGAAGACCGAAACCTTGAGCAAGTTCTTCAACTGCCGAGGATTCTTTCTTGCCATCTGCGTCGTACCCCGTGCGTTCTGGTCGAGCGAACCATCGCCTCAGCCGTGATGCCGTCGCCCAGGAACGAGGCACCCCCCGGGGTCGCTTCAGCGCCCGATGGTAGCCCTTTCCGTCATCAAAGATCCAGCACTTACACTTCCGTCGCCCGCCGGGCGTCGGGCTCCGGGCCACCGGCGTCTGGGCACGATGGGCCATCCGGAAACGAATCCCTTGGTCCGGCTGACGGCGGTAGCCTGCCGATCGAAGCCGACCCCCCAAAGTTTTGCCCTTTGCTCGGCATTTCCGTACGTTCCGCGGTGTAGGTCAACGTAGGTCAAGCTTAGGTGATCCCGATTCCCATTTTCGCGCCTCGACGTCTCGCCGCGGGCGAAGCCTCGCCTGTCGACGCCAAGACGCCCTTGGACCGTGGGCGCGAGGCGGCGGCGCTCAGCTTGTTCGCCGCCGCGGTGTACGCGACGCTGGCGCTCGCGAGCTTTCAAACCGATCCCGCGCAGCCGGATCTGCAAGGCAGCGACTGGGTCGGCCCCGTCGGCGCTTCCTTTGCGCATGGCGCCGTCGGACTGCTCGGCCTCGTAGCGTGGGGGGTGCCGCTCGAACTGGCGCTCTTCGCCGCGCCGCTTTTGCGTCGCAGGCCTTCCATTGCCAACGTCGCCCGTCTCGGCGGCGACGTCATCGTTGCCTGCATCGTGTCGGCGCTCGTTCACATCGCGCTGCCGCAGAC
>DASWDH010000274.1:0-3265 GCA_036395495.1 Polyangiaceae bacterium | reverse complement strand
CAGTCCTCGACGTGCCCGGTTTCCTTGTACTGATGGTACGCCTCGACCGCTCCGCCGATGGCCGCCCCGATGGCCGCGCCGATCGCGACATGGAACCATTGCCCGTGCTCGTCCTTGGCGATGATGGGCTCGAGGTTCGCGTACGCATAGGGGTTGGCGGCCGCGACGTCGGCACCAACGGCGCGCTCGGGGTTCTCGATCGAAACCGGGTCGGGGCTCGTCCAGATGCCGAGGTCGGGCGCGTAGAAGCGCGCGCCCATGCTGTCGAGCCCCACGTGGACGTCGCGGACCGTGTTCGCGTAGCGGCGCGTTTGCTTCGACGTGTCGTAGCGCGCAATGCCGAATGGATACGCCGCGAACGACCCAGTTATCTTGCCCGAACCACTCGTCTGCTCGGCGAGTGAGCCGAGCTGGTCGTTGAAGAGAAGCTCGTCGTCTTCCCCGAGCGTTTGGACCGTACCGTCATCGATTGGAGGCACGGCCGGTTGGTCGTTGTCGCTGCCGCAGGCGTAGCCACCAAGCGCGAGGGCCGCCCCAAGCAGAGCCCAGCTCCATGGTCTGCGCCAATGGCGCCGATAGGTCCACGCGAGCGCAGCGAAAAGAGAGCCTACGAGCGCAAGATAGCTCGCCAGCGATGCAAGCCGTCCGAGACGCGAGAGCCGTCCGTGCCCTGGGGGCTCATCGCCATCGGCCGAATCGCTCGATAAGGGTCCTGTCGCGGCACCATTCGTTCCGTTGCCATCGGCGAGGCGCGCGATCCGCTGGCCGCTATGCACGATGTAGCGAATGAGCTTGTCGTCCTTCACTTCGGACCAGGCGTCGATGAAGTGGGTGCGGCTCTCGTTACCGAGCGCGTCGTGCTCGACGCGCAGTGTGCGCTCGCTATTGCCGTTGAAGTGGCTTTCGACCCAGTTTCCGCCGCGCGTGGTAACCTTCGTGAGCTGGTCGTCTTCGTTCCAATCGTAGGTGCGGTCACCATCGGTCTTGATGCGCCCGCGCAAATCGTACTGGCACTTGCGACCTCCGAATGACGTCATCGCGTGCGGGCCGGCCCCCTCGCCGTAGCCGATGTCGAGGGCTTGCAGGCTCGGCACGCTGCTTTCGCGCTTCAGCAGATTGCCGCTGTCCGAGAAGGTCCAGGTTGCGTGCCCCCACGTGCCCTCCGCTGTGTGAAGCCGGTACAAATTGTCGTATGCATAATGCTCGGAGCGATCGAGGGAGGCATCGACGCCGGGCCGCTTGTCGAAAAGGTCGACGATGTTTCCCGCACCATCGTAATTCCACATGAGGTGCAGAAGCTCGGAGTTGTCGGCCGCGCTGACGACGGCCTCGTGCACGCGTCGGTCGTCGTCGTACCCCCACCGCTCGGCAACCCCGGTGTTGAACGATCGGCGCATCTCGACGCCATCGCCGTCGTAGTCGAACGTGACAGCCTTTCCGTAACCGGCGAGCTGGCCGCGCGCGTTGCGCCGGATGCGAATGGAAGAACCGTCGGGATAGACGTGAAGGTACTCGCGGTCCTGCGCGTCGTACTTGCTTCCTACGTCGTACGTTGTGCCGTCGATGGTGTGGTGGACGACACTGACTCGCCCACGCTCGTCATACTCGTTCTCGGTGTGGCCTCCCTCGTCGCTGACGGCCACGAGCTTGCCTGCATAGAGAGGACTCTTCGGATCGCGAGCGCTCGCGTCCCACGTATTGACAATCTCCGCTTTGCCATCGCTGTCCCAGTCCTCGGTGAGCACACGCCCGGCGAGATCGAAGACCAAGTGATGCGTTTTTCCGTCGGGGCGCAGCGTGTCCGTCAGATTGCCGGCACCGTCGTACGTCATGTGGTGCTCGCCTGCGTCGGGATCCTTGACCCAGATCCTGCGGCCGCGACCGTCGTAGCCGTACGTGGCCGTGTGCATTTCCGGATCGGTCCGAGAGAGGAGCCGCCCGGTCGCGTCGTACGTGAACGTCGTCGTGATCGGGCGCCCGCCGGCCATTCCGGTGCCGAGCGTCTCCGTGCGCGCTACGAGACGCCCGAGACCATCGTGCGTCTCGATCGACGGGGTGTGCTCGTACGGCGAACGCGCGTCGTTCTGCGCGCCATCCCAGTGCTTCGTGACGAAAGGCTCAAAAAGGGTCTGCGTTTCAATGCCGAGCTGGGTACGCGTGCGAGTCGTGCGGCCCATCGCGTCGCGCCAGCTGTCGACGCCAGGACCATCCGTCTGAAGGGGAGGACTTGCGTGCTCAGTTTCCCCCACGAACCTTGCTCGCAGCGAGCGGCGCGGGCTGCCGCGCGCGTCGAGCAGGGAGAGGCCCGTCAATACCCATTTACCTCCGTCTTCGCGCGTGAGCGCGCCGCGCTTTCGCCCAAGACCGTCAAACAACTCCTCAGTACGCTCGAACTCTTCGCGCCCGGGCCAGACTCTTCGGTCGCTCGTGACTCTCGAAAGAGGTGCGCCTTGCGCGTACGAGTATCGTACGGTGGGCATTCCATCGGGGTCACCGGGCCGGTACACGTCGGTCACGCGACCGAGAGGATCGTATGCAAAGCGCGTGACCTGACCGTCGTAGCCCGTGACACGCAAGAGATTTCCGAACGCCGGGTCGATGCTCGAAATTTCAGTGAGCTTGCGACCCGCTTCGAGCTTGACCGATTCGCTTTGCAGCGTCGTGTGATCGTGCGGGTCCCACGTGAAGATCCGCCCGCCGCCCCGCGCGTCTTTCGTTTCGGTCGGATTGCCATCCTTGTCATAGGCTGTTGCCAGGTCGAGCTCCCACTCACCATCGTCCGGTCCGACCCATTCCTCGCGCCGGCTCACGTCGCCACGGCTCACCTGGCCGAGCGGCAGTCCCACGAGCGCAGCCCCGTCGTAGTAGACGCGGCGCGCGGCAACGCGATGTCCCTGCCCATCCTGAAGCTCTTCGGTGGCGAGCCTCCCCAAGATCCAGTCGTCGCGGTTGGTGGCAAACGTACGAATCGTGGTCGCCTCATCGTTGCCGGCGAGGTTGTTGCCGTTGGCCGTCTCGCCCCACCGGCGCTCAATCGTTACGTTACCGTATTCGTCCTGATCCCACTCCGAGAGCGTGGAACGCGCTTGCGTGGCATCGCGCCCCTCGATCTGGTCGATTTGCTCGGACCGTTTGAATGCGTAATCAATCGCTCGTCCATCCAGCGAGGTGCCGACCGATTTGCCGACATAGATCGACGTCGATCGGCTGAACACATAGCCCTGTTCATCGCGCGCCTCGCTCGTGAGCACCGCTCCTCGCAGCA
>DASWDH010000273.1:0-4420 GCA_036395495.1 Polyangiaceae bacterium | reverse complement strand
GTCCCAGCCAGCCGTCGACGAGGCGGAAGACCCACACGAACGCGTAGATCGTGAGAGCGATGGGTACCAAAAAGATGAGACCCTGGAAGAAGTAGTTGGCGAGCCGTTTCATACGGCTTGCTTACCAACAAAGACCCGCTGATCGCACCAAACTAAGAGGCCAGAGGTCGATGAAGCCCGGAGCCGCACCGCTCGATGGCGTCGAGAAGCGCGTCGAGGGAGACGGGCTTCCTCAAGAGGTCGGCAAGGCTGTGCGAAGCCGTGTGCTCGTGCACTTCGTCACTCCCCGAAATGCCGACGACCGGCAAGCTCGCGAGCCGCCCGTCCTTGCGATACTCGGCGAGAAACTGCCAGCCGTCCATGTGAGGCATCAAAAAATCCAAGAAAATGAGCTTCGGAAGAATGCTCTTTTGCCGCAGGTAATCGAGGGCCAGCCGGCCGTCGCCAAAGGTCACCACGCGGTGCCCTTCTTCCTGCAGCATCTCGGTGAGGCTCTCGCTCACGTCCTCGTCATCTTCGATGATGAGAATGTAGTCTCTCTGCTCCCAGTCGATCATCCTCGGTCCTCGAGCGTCAGGCGGACCCCCCTTTGCAAGATAACATGTTTGATGCTTTCGTCAGGGCTCACGAGCCGTCTTCGGGATCAGCCGATCGCACCACCACGAGACACTTTCCTCAGCCGATCGATCGCCGGCTCGGTCCGAACCGGGCGGTTGTCGGCCTTCGGTCGGACGCCATTCGGGGACCCGCCGGCGGCGATCACTTTTCGGCTGGCGTGATCGCCGCCTTCATGTAGGCGCGGGTGATGTCCGCTTCGTCCAAAAAGCCGACGATTTTGCCGGACTCGTCCGTCACCGGGAGCTCGCGCAGCTGGTGCTGGAGCATGAGATCGATGGCCACGTGCAGATTCTCCGACGAGGAGACCGACAACGGCGCTTGCATGAGATCCGCGGCGACGGTGACCTGTTCGAAATCGGGCTGACTGGCGAACGTTCGCAAAAGCTCGGTGTTCACCATTCCCACCATCTTGCCGTCCTTTCCCACCACCGGAAACACGTCTTGCCAGGAGCTGTCGGCGATCTGATGAATCACTTGGTGGGCGGGCGTCGCCATCTCGAAGGAGATGTAGGGACGATCGTAGACGGCAACCTCTCCCGCCCGCATGTCTTCCAACGTGTGGAACACCAGATCGTGGCGGTGCGCGGGAGACTCCCGCTTGGTCGGAAGTTGCGCGCGGTAGAGCGAACGCTTGCGCAAGGCGATGAACGCGATGCCTTCGGCCAACATGAGGGGGACGAGCAGGTCGTAGCTACCGGCGAGCTCGCAAACCATGACCAGAGAGCTGACCGGTACGTGGGCGATTCCGCCATAGAAAGTCCCCATGCCGACCAGCGCGAATGCCCCTGGATCGATGCGAGGGTCGTTCAGCGTGACCGCGAGCGCTCGGCCGAAAGCTCCTCCGAAGAGCCCACCCATCACCAGCGAGGGACCAAAGTCTCCGGCGCTGCCGCCTGTTCCAACCGTGAGCGACGTCGCCATGATTTTGAGCAAACCCGCCATGAGCAGGAGCTCGGCGCCCCTCCAGCCCTCGGGAAGCCATGCCGCCCCGATGATGGCAACCTGCGCTGCGCCGTAGCCGCCACCGAAAATGCCGAAGCCTTGCCCGAGCTGACCGATGCGCGGGCTCACGACCATGATGACCGGCGTAGCGATGAGTCCGAGCGCGAGGCCCCCTAGCCCCGGACGCACCCACACGGGAACGCGCAGGCGCGCGGTCCCCCGTTGGACGGCGTGAAGCAGACTCAAAAAAAGGCTCGCGAGAACGGCGATCAGGACCGCCATCAACGCGTACCAGGGCAGGTGGGCGGGAACGAAAGGATAGCGTGGTGCGTGCGCGAAAAGAGTCGACTCGCCCAGAAACGAAATGAAGACCGAATAGGCGACCACGCTCGCCAGGAGGGCGGGAATCAAAGCGTCGGATTCGAAGTCGTCTCGATAGAGAATCTCGACGGCGAGCAGCGCAGCGCCGAGCGGCGTGCGAAAAACGGCGGCCATCCCGCCGGCCACGCCGGCGATGAGGAGGATCCGTCGCTGGCGCGTCCCTACCTGCAGGTACCGGCCGATGAGCGATCCGATCGCCCCCCCAATCTGCATCGTCGGCCCCTCGCGCCCTCCCGAGCCACCCGACCCGAGCGTCAGGATCGACGCCAGCGCCTTCACGCTCACCACGCGCCGCCGGACGACCCCCTCCTCATGGTGAAAGGCGCGGAGCGTTGCGTCCCCCCCTCCTCCTTGGGCCTCGGGAGCCATGAAAGTGGTGAGAACCCCGCCCAACAGAGCTCCGACCCCCGGCAAAATCACGAGCAACCACGGACGAAAGGGGGTCTCGACTCGATTGGGGATGACCAACTCGCCGTGAGCTCGCAGCGGCAAATACCCCGCCAGGTCCTCGAGCAAGAACCGCTGAACGACCTCGAGCGCGACGAAGAACAGCGATCCTACCGTGCCGGTCACCGCTCCCACGAGCGCGGCATGCAGAAGCATGCGGCCGAGGTACCGAAGCTCGAGCTGCGGCGCGGCGGCACGAAAGCGGAGGACGCTGAAGCCACGGGCGCGTTCAGCGCGTTCGGGTAGCGCCATCGGGAGTGGAGCGGCAGTCTACACCCGGCGACAGGTTCGAGTCAGCATGACGTGTCGCTCGGGTCGCTGTGCGGGCTCTTTCGGCTGCGCTACCTTTCGTGTCGATGACGTTTCGTGCCCCCTTGCGGGCGGCAGCGGCGGGCGGCCTCTCCGGCGCAATGCTGGCGGCGCTCACGATCGAAGAGCGGGTGCGCGGGGTCACCGATGAGAGGCGGGATGCGTACGTCCGAGCGTGGGCGAGATCGCTGCTCAGAGTCTTCGCCGTCGCGCCCGAGATCGAGGGGGCTCCCGCATGGATGCCGAAAAGCACCGGGCCCACATTGGTGGTCGCGAATCACCGCTCCGTCCTCGACATCTTGCTCGTGCTGCACTTGTTCGGGGGACAGCTGCTCGCGCGCAGCGATATGGCCGCCTGGCCGGCGATCGGCGTCCTCGCACGCCGCGCCGGCACGCTGTTCGTGGACCGAGACGATCCCTCCAGCGGGGCCGTCGCCGTGCGGCGCATGCGCGAGCGCCTGCGACGAGGAATCACGGTCTGCGTGTTCCCCGAGGGGACGACGCATCCGGGAGACGAAGTTCGGCCGTTCCAGCCCGGAGCGTTCTTGGCCATCGCGCGCGAGCGCGGAAATGTCGTGCCGGTCGGGTTCGCCTACGAGCGGCCCGATGCCATCTACGGCGACGAGCCGCTCGTCGATCACATGAAACGCTTGGTGCGAACGCGTTCCATTCGGGTAGGCATGGTGGTGGGCGCCCCGTTACGAGCCGGCGGGCCGGACCTGAGCTCGTTCGCCGACCAAGTTCGTGGCGAGGTTCAGAAGCTGGTCAACCAGGCGCGGGGGGTGGTAGGAGGCTCGCCGTGAACGTCGGCGGGCGGCGCAACCAGATCCTGCGCGCGGCGGAACGCCTTCTCGGCCGCTATGGCCCTTCCAAAACGACCATCGCCGATGTCGCGCGCGAAGCGCGTATCGGGGTCGGAAGCGTCTACCTCGAGTTCCCCTCGAAAGAAGCCATCGTCGAAGAGCTGTCGATGGCGCGGCATCTGTGCGTGCTCGAGGCCATGAAAAAAGCAGCCGAGCCGAAGAACGGCTCGTTCCGCGAGCGGCTGGCCGGTATTTTCGACGCGAGAACGGCCGTCCTGCTGAGCGTCGCCGACGAAGGCGCGCACGCGTGTGACCTCGTGCATTGCATGAGTCCGGCCGTAAGAGTGGCCCAGGCGCGATTCGTGGAGCAAGAAAGAGTGCTCGTGGCCGAGCTGCTGCGCGAGGGGGCGCGCGCCGGTGAGTTCGACGCACCGAAACCCGAGCTGCTGTCGCGCACGATTTTGCGGGCCTACGTCGTATTTTCGCCTCCTTCGCTCTTCGCGATGCCGCGCGACGAGGTGCGGGCAGCGCTCAAAGCCATGCATCAACTCGTTCTCTCGGGAGTGCTCGCGCGGCCGGCCTCTTGACTCGTCGGTGAACGGATTTACCTTTCGTTCAATCGTTCACGTGTCGGCGCGCGTCGCGCTGCACGCCCGGAAGGAATCGAGTCGAAATGAGTGAATTGCGTGGCGGCGCGAGCGCGCCGAAGTCTCTGTTTCCGCTTTTGCCATTGCGAACCGGCGTGCTCTTTCCGGGCACGATGATCACCCTTCCGGTCGGGCGCAAGCGCAGCGTGGCACTCGTCGAATCGCTGCACAGCGGCGACGTCATCGGCGTCGTCACCCAGCGCGAGCCGAAGATCGTGGATCCCACTGGCGATGATCTTTACGACACCGGAACGTTCGCGCGCGTCGTCGAGA
>DASWDH010000272.1:0-5300 GCA_036395495.1 Polyangiaceae bacterium | reverse complement strand
AGGTTGCCGGCTTGCGGCGTCCCCTCCACGGAGATCCAGTTGACGTGCGCGTCGTCGGACATCGTGACGAAATACGCCGTGCTGGGAACCGGAATCCCATAGTCCACGCCGTAGATCTGATCGTTGCGCTTGAGTCCGCAGTTGGGGGTCGGGGTGATGGTGGTCGTCTTGCCGGCCATGACCACGGATTTGTCGACGACGTAGATGCACGCGTAATTCACGAGCGCCAGCTTGTCACTCGTCACCGTGAGGTTCGGATTGTCGACATCGGACTCCCCGATGATGTGAAGATGCGGCGTCCACGTCTTGCCGGTCGCGTCGGTGCTCGCCGAGACGTACATGAGCCCATCGTCCATGAACGAGGCGAACCATCGCTTCGATGAATCGTCCCAGACGAGGTGCTGGTCTCCCATGTTGTTCTGGAAATCGAAAGTGTGATCGACCCTGCCGTCTCGCCCGTGGAAGACGAGATGGCCCGAGTTCGTCGCGGTAGCCACGAACTCGGGGCTCACCGCGATATCGAGGTCGTGACACGCATCGGCTTCGAAAACGGTTACCTTGGGAAAACCGGTCACCGGTGGGCCGCCCGTCCCACCGGTTCCGCCCGTTCCGGGAGGAGTCGATCCTCCGCTGCCCGTCGTGGCGCTACTGCCCGAACCAGTCGTTGCGCCGCCGGCACCGCTCCCGGTCGTCGCTCCGGGCGAGCCGCTGCTGCCGGTTCGCGACCCCGGTTCACTCTCCTGAAGGCCGCACATCGACGATAGCAGCGCACCCCCGAGCGCGAGTCCGAACGAAAAAGGCGTCGCGAGGCCGATCCTGCGCATGTGGGATGCTCGGGGAAACGACATGGAACTCTCCTTCAGGCGGAGCTGGATTTGCCCGCCCAGGAGGTGTGTGGCCACGCTTACGAGCAATCTTTCAAAAAAACAGTCGAGCGGAGGGCGAGTGCATGCTCGCTGCAATCGAGCAGCAGAGGTGAACGACTGGATAATTTCATTCTTCCGAGATCGGCTCGGTCGGAATCGGGTCTACCTCGATGATCTGCGAAACGAACGCTCCATAGGCTTGGCGCAGGCGCTTGAGCCTGGTCGGGTCGGTCGGGGCAAGGTCGTTCTTTTCACCGGGGTCGTGGTCGAGGTCGTAAAGGCGAAAGGTGTTGGCATCGATCAGGTGGTGCAACTTGAAGGCGCCTTCGATGAAGGCACGCTTCGGTCGGTAGTGGGGGTTACGCGGTTGGTCGATGAGAATCGGACGCTCCGGGAGCTCGGTCCCGAACAGCTCCGGAGCAAGGCTCTCGCCGCGGGCGCCTGGGTCGGGAGGTAGTCCGGCGAGGTCCATGATCGTCGGTGCGATGTCGACGTGGCTCACGCGCCGCGCGATACGGCGCGGCTTGGCACCGGGGACACGAATCAGGAGCGGAACGTGCACAATCTCGTCCCACACCTCGGTGCCGTGAAAGAACTCGCCGTGCTCGCCGAATGCTTCACCATGATCCCCCGTCAATATAACGACGGTGCGATTGGCGAGCGGAGAGGCGTCGAGCGCCTCGAGCACGCGACCGATGTGAAAGTCGGTGAAGGCGACCTCACCATCGTAGAGGTCACGCGCGCGCGGTCCGAACTTGGAAAAGCCGTGATGCTCGAGGTATTGCTTGTGCGGATCGAGAAAGTGCGCCCAGATGAAGAAGCGCCCGGTCGTCACGTCGGGATCTTGGAGCAACGAAATGAGGACGTTCGCGAGCGGACGCGACGTGTGATAGAGGTCGACGTGAGAACCCGGCGGCGCATCCCCCTCCTGTCCCGATTGACGAAACCGCTCGAAACCGTCTATCCAGCCGAGCTCGGGGTTGAACAGGAAGTGTGACGCGGTGCCCGCCGTGTGAAATCCGGCTTGGCGCAGGCGCTCCGCCAAAAGGACGTTGGAGCTCATGTACTGCACTTCATGGCGATCGGTCCTCGGCATCTCCGACGGGTAACGGCTGGCCATCAGGGGCGGGAGGCTGAAGCCGGTGTACGTGGAGATGGAGTACGCGCGTTCGTAGTTCACCGCTTTCTTGGCAAACTCATCGATGCGCGGAGAGACGTTTCGGGCGTAGCCCGCGTAGCCGAGGTCGGGACGGAGTGCATCGACGGTGATGATCAAGAATGAAAGTTGTTCGGGAAGCTTGGCGACGAGCGTGCTGCCCGCGCCACCGACCTTGCGAGGGGTGCCCTTGCCGAGCTCCAGATCTTCGCCGTCGCAGTCTTCGTCGACTCCGTTGTTGGCGATCTCGCGCGCACCTGGGTGGCGGCGTGGATCGCTGTCGTCGCAGTCGCCGCCCCCGAGCCAGCGGGAAAATCCGTCGCCATCCCAATCGCCGAGCACCTGCATTCCGTGCAGCGACGACCGCGCAAGCATCCCGTGCTCGAGCACGAAGGGCCGCACCGAGTCATCGCTGCCGATCGCAGCACCGGCGGCGGCTCCGACCGCGAGCGCGATCCCGAGCGCGGCCTTGTACCAGGGGGCCAGGCGCATCACCAGGCGAGCGACCGCCAAGCCGAGGACCAGCGCACCCATGGTGACAATCGGCGCGTAGTCCAGCGTGTCCTTTCGCAAAAGACCTACGAATCCGAACGGCCCTCGCACCGCTTGATCCGGCCCGGCAACGAGTCCCGGCACGGCCAATGCCGTCCACAGCGCGGCGACCAGAAGCAGCGCCAGACCGCGATGGGTACCCTGCGGAAAGCGACGGAGCGCAGCGCGGGCGATGGTCGCCACCAGCCACCCGACACCGAGCGCCGCTGCAAAGAGCGCCGTTGTCGACAGGGCGGATGCGAGCGCGGCGAGCGACTGGTTTCGAAACTTACTGCCGACGATCAGAAACAAACGGAAGGATGCGGCGAGCACCAGCGGCACTACGACTCCAGCTGCGTAAATGAAGGGAGCCGAAATGCGCTCGACCCATGCGTGGGCGCGGCGCGCCGACACCGGCAAGAGCAAGATGCAGAGGAGCATGCCGGCGAGCACCCCCACCGGGACGACCAACAAGCCGCTCGCAACGAGCAAGCGAGCCGCCCCGCCCGGCTCACCCGCACCAAGGCCAGCCATTTGAAGCTGCACCGCTTCGACGACGCCCGCGAGTAGACCAGCGAGGCCTCCGGCGAGGATGGCGTCGTCGGGCGCAAGCAGGAGACGGTCGGCCATCCCGACGTTGGTGGGTCGTCCGTTGGCCGATCGTCCTCGCGTAGCGTAGGCGCCTCTCGACGACGAGCGTCGGACAGGTTCGAGTCGCGATGTCATCTCGTGCGCGCCACCATGCCCCCCGGGCGAGCACGAAGTCGAGCCCGCCGTCAATGCTACTTGTTGATCTTCTGCCGACTCAGACCTTTCAGCTCTCGAGCCTTTCCTTCGGCGACCATTCGATCACGAGCGACCAAGTGACCGACGCGATTCTTCATCTTACCGGTCAGCTCTTCGAACTTGCCCTTCGTCCGTTCGCTCGCCTTCGCGCCCTCCACTTTCGACCGGCCCTTTAGCTCCTTGGCTCGTCCTTCTGCCACCATGCGATTGCTACCAAGCACGCGGCCGATGCTCTTCTTGATTTTCCCGCCGGCTTTTTCGGCGGAGCCCTCACTCTTCCGAGTCTCGTTTCGCATGAGTATCTCCCTACCGCCATGTGGGCGGCAAGAAGGATGTCAGGCAGGAAGTGCGCCACACTCGGCACACCGATGTGGTCGATCGTCGCACGCGAGTTCGTGAGCGCGGCGCGCAACCAGCCGGCCTCTTTCGGCATCCATCGCCTGCGGGACAGCGCGCGCCTCCCGAAAGACCGATCGGGCCATCGGGGCGCCGCCTGCGCACGGAGAAACACGGAGAAAGAAGCATGGCAACGCGAAAATCCACTCGCAAGAAGTATGGGTCGGGCGCCAAAAAGAGCGTGAAAAGCGCGGTACACCGCGCGAAAAGGGGCACCCTGAAATCGGGAAAGGGCAGGCATCCCAAAGTAAAGAGCCGCAAGCAAGCCATCGCGATCGGGCTCTCGGAAGCGAGAAAGCGAGGCGCGAAGGTGCCGCCGAAAAAGAGGTCGCGTTCGAGGTCGAAGTCGAAATCGAGCTGACGTTCGCGCCAACGAGAGTCGAGTTTGTCCGCCCGAGGGCCGATGTGACTCGTCGGGGCGTGAGCCCCAATCTGCACATGTGAGACGATGGGCGACTTGTATGGAAACGCTCCCGATCGTTCGAGCATTGCGTTGATCTTGATCGACGTCATCAACGGTCTCGAATTTCCGGGCGGTGACCTGTTGGCGAGGCGAGCTCTGCCGATGGCGCAGGCGCTGGCGGGGCTCGTCCAACGGGCACGACGGTCCGCGATTCCCATCGTGTATGCGAACGACAACTTCGGTCGTTGGCGCTCCGACTTCCGGACGCTGCTCGGGCATTGTTTGGAACGAGATGTCCCGGGTCGGCCGATCGCGGAGCTGCTTCGACCCGAGGAGGTAGACTACTTCGTTCTCAAACCGAAACACTCCGGCTTCTATGCGACCGCGCTCGAGCTCCTGCTCACCCATCTCGAGGCGCGAACTCTGGTGCTCACCGGGATTGCGGCTGAGAACTGCGTGCTGTTCACGGCGCACGACGCGTACCTCCGGGACTACGGCCTCATCGTTCCATCGGATTGTGTCGCTTCACAGAATCCTGCGGACAGCGAGCGGGCACTCGTGCAGATTCGCCAAGTGCTAAAAGGAGACGTTCGCTCCTCGGCCGACGTCGACTTCGAAGCGTTGAAGCGGGTCGGCCGAGGTCGAGGGGGTCGTTCTTCGTGACGCGCGCATCCTTACGTTCCCCTCGGCGATCGGGTCGCTCGCGCGTCGTCGCGCGAAAATACGCCCGTCGCGCGATCGTCGCGGCCACCGACTCACCCGCCTCGGCCAAGGCGGCCGGCCTCCATTACGTGAACGACCAGGGACCGGGCATTCGGCGCAAGCGTCGGGGGCGCGGCTTCGTCTACCTGGACGCACGAAGCAAACCGGTCAGCGCCCCGGAGACGCTCCGTCGCATTCGGAGCTTGGTCATCCCGCCAGCGTGGACCGACGTGTGGATCTGTTCGCGAGAGGACGGCCATCTGCAGGCGACGGGGCGCGACGCCAAACACCGCAAGCAATACCGTTATCATCCACGCTGGGCCGAGGTACGCGACGAAACCAAATTCGACCGCATGCTTTCGTTCGGCGACGCGCTGCCTGCGATCCGCGCGCAGGTCGAGCGGGATCTGGCGCTGGCGGGTTTGCCGCGGGCCAAGGTGCTCGCGACCGTCGTGCGGCT
>DASWDH010000271.1:0-17172 GCA_036395495.1 Polyangiaceae bacterium | reverse complement strand
GCCCGGGCGGATGCCTCGGTCTCTGCCGCAACTGCAAATCTCGGAGCGGCCTCGGCCGCATCGAGCTCCGGCGTCGTGCCGAGAAGAGCGACGACGGGGACGAGAGACGCAATCGTCCGTCCCAACTCTCGGAGCAACTTCCGGCGCGCGGTGGGGTTGATGCTGACGTCGTCCATCGAGAAGTTCGTCCGATTGCAGCCTATCGCGGTATGCTACGTCCAACCATCATGCGTGAGCGAACCTCGAAATTCCTACTGGCCATTTGTGTATACCTGCTCGGTGGGGAAACCGGCTGCGCGGGCAACCCGGTTGCGCCGTTCGATAGCTTCAAAAACGCGCCCATGACGGCGTATCGCCTGCAGAATTACGAGCCGCCTCCGCAGGCCGCGGCGCCCACGGCGCCCGGTCAAGTCCCCGGCGTTCCGCCGGAGATCCAAAAATGGATTCAAGCCGGCGCCTCCATGCTTCCTCCCGGTTTGCTTCCGCCAGGGCTCATTCCCGGCGCGCCAGCGGCTGGCCCTGCGGTCGACAACACGCCTCGATTCCACAGCTTCCGCGTGCTCGGGATGCCGGCGAACGTGGTCGACACCAAGCTCCGCGAAGAGCTGATCGACATCTTCGGGTTCGAGAAGAACTTCGACGACACCCACGGCAACTGTGTGTATGCGGAGTTCGGTTTCTCTTTCGCGCGCATCGGCCAGCCTCCGGCCGACGTCCTCGTTTCGCTCTCCTGCGACCAAGTGCAGGCGCAAAACTTCCTCTGGCCGCACCGGAGCACGGGCCTAAAACCCGACACCGTGCAACGGATCGCCAAGGTCAGCCAGTCGATCTTCGGCGGTTAAACGTCGCTCGTGGCGGAGCGCGCTTCGCGCTGCGTTGCCTCCAGCGTCTTCTGCAGGTGATTGAGCAAGAACGCTCGTTCGCCCGGATGGTCGCTGGCGGGGAACACGAAAAAAACGGCGACGAAGGTGATCACGACCGACCACGACAAGACCGCGCCGGCCCACGTCGCGAAAGGGCTGATGAAGGCGAGCACCGTGGCGATCGCGGCGCCCGCACCGAGCATGGCGACGAGTACCGTGACGAATAGGCCGGCCACCCGATTCGGTCCGATCGAAACTTCGATGACCGTCTCTCGTTCTGCTCTGCGGATTTGCCCGTAGATCCAAGTACGCAAGAGCGCCCGCGTGTTGACCCGGCGACCGAGATAGAACCGACTGCCTCGCACGAATCCACGCACGGGTTTCACCGAATGCGATCCGGTCGCCACCGGGAAGCTCGACTGCATCGATGCCAGCCAACGCGACGTCGTGTGCACCAGCCGGTCGACGCACTCATCGGGGCTCAGGCTTGTCGCCAACGTCAGGCGCTCGAGCATGAGCGGAAACCACACGTATTGAGGTTAGCTCGTTCGTGCCCCGCCGCCAGGCGTGCTCGCCCCATTTGCGGGGTCGCGCCGCACGAGAACGAACCACGCGTCCATCACCTTCGTGCCGCGCCGCGCGCGCCCGATCGAGACGTGCCGGCTCACGCTACGCATCATGTCCTGCGTACCGTTGTAGATAAAGCGCGACAGGCGCGCGCTGTTCGAAAGAATGGGCGGCCAGGCATCGGGCTTGCCCGTAGGTAGCCTCGTGTAGTCGATGAGCACCCCGCCCTCGCTCGGCTCATAAGCGACGAAGTAACCGGGACCGGTCCAAAGACGCAGCGACTGCTCGTTGTAGCCCCACAGCTCTTTTCGATCGGTCGGGCGATCGGGCAGACAAAACCGTTTTTGAAATCGGGTGAACATCCCGAGCGAATTTTTTCCCTCGTGGATCACCTCGGTGAGCGGCGCAATCCCCGCGGGAACGAAGTGGTCGAGGGTGAGCGGCGGGTTGTCGGCCGCGGCTTCGTAGAGGGCGGAGAGCTCGCGACGCCCGAGATCCATCACGCTTTTGAGGCGCGCGTGTTCGGCGACGTCGTCGAGCACGTGGGCGATTTCCTGGCGGTTGACGGCCGGCACAATCATGGCTGCAATGTCCATTGTCATCCCTTTTCGGCGAGCACGATGAGGCGTGGAGAATCGGCTCCCATGAATACACCCGGCGTCGCCGGATGTCCGCTCACATCCGTAACTTTGAACCCGACGTCATGTAGCATCCTGCCGAGCTCGTGGAGCGTATAGAGCCGAATGGAGTAGTCAAGCTCGCGAGTCCGACCATCGTCGAGCATCACCATGCGCTTGACCCGAAGCCGGCTGGTAATGAAGTCAACTCGCATATCATCCATGACGACGCAGCCATCGCCCTCGAAC
Organism: Polyangiaceae bacterium; assembly: GCA_036395495.1. GTDB lineage: Bacteria > Myxococcota_A > Polyangia > Polyangiales > Polyangiaceae > DASWDH01. Next base: position 14,876 of record DASWDH010000271.1, on the reverse strand, counting down.
CAAACGAGGCTCGGCTGCCTCTGGGCGACGAAATCGCGATTGGCGACGTCGAGTAGCAGCATGCCACCTTTGCGCAACGCGCGGTGGACGCGCTGGGCGACGAGCTGGTTCTTCTCGTCGTCGAAGAATCCGAAGCTGGTCGACCAGCAATAGACCCCATCGAACATTTCTTCGAAGCCCATGTCGCGCATGTCGCCGTGCAGAAAATTGAGCTTCTGGTTGCGGGCTTGCGCCTCGTCGGCCGCGCGCGCGAGCATAGCCAGAGACAGATCGTAGCCGACGACGTTGTAGCCTCGCACCGCCATCTCGACGGCGTGGCGCCCCGCTCCGCAGGCGAGATCGAGGACGATGCCTCCCTTCTCGACGCCGAGGCTTTCTTCGATGAACGCAACCTCGTTTCGGATCTGCGCGTCCGTCAGCCGGTCCATCGTGCGCAGGAAATCATCGCCGAACAGCTCGTCCCACCAGTGGCGAGCCCGCTTGAACGTCGGCGCCTCCGACTGTGCGCCCTGCGCGGTGTCGGCGCGAGCGTAGAGAGGCAGCGGCAAAGGCAGCGGCGGCACGCGACCGGTAGCCGATTGCTTGGCCGGTCTCGTCGGCTGAAGGGAAGCTGGTATGGCCGGACGCGACGAACTCGCCGCGGAGCTCGGAGGCGGAGCCTCGTGGATCTCCATGTCTTCGGGATCCACTTCCGGCGGGATGTCCGAAGTCCGGTCGCTCGGGGTGAGCGGCTCGGCCGGTGGCGGGTCGGTCGCGCGCGTCACCCGCTCGTCGAGTGGCTCCGCGGCGCTTTCGGCGATAGCGCGCTCATCGGTCGCTGCTTCCCGCTGGCTGGGCTCCGAATCGGGCTCCGGCTCGATCTCCTCTTCGGGTTGTTCCGCTGCTGGGTGGTCGGAGTCCCCCTCGGGGATCGAGTCGACGACGTCATCGGGAAGAAGGTCCTCGTCGGAGTCGGGCGCCGGCTCCGAGTGCGGACGCTCGACGGCGGGTTCGGGGGCCGGCTCGGCGGCACCTTCGGCGCGGCGATCGGTCTCCGGTTCCGAGGTCAGCTCGGACTCGATCGCGTCTTCGATATCGAGCTCTTCTACGCCCTCTTCGCCCAACGCCCCGAGCGCCGATTCTCCATTGGCCTGCGTGGGCGGACGATCGCGGACCTCGTCGAGCTGCTCGTACGAGGGGCGCTTCACGTTGGGGTCCGACTCGAGCGGCGGGCGAGGACTCGGGATCGCTTGAATGAGCGAATCAGCGGGAGGACGTAGCCTGGGCGGCGTGATCTCTTCCGAAGAGTCCGGCACCGAAGGCGAACGCGCCGGGGGCGCCGAAGACGTACGCCGCGGGGGCGGACGCGAAAGAGGCGGTGGGATCGAGGAGCGGCGAACGCCCGTCGATACGACTTCGACCGAATCGCCGTCGCGCGAGCCAACACCGAGCGTGATGATCGGCATGGCCGCGATGGGACTTTGGGGAGCTGCCTCCGGGCGCGGCGTGGCAAGCGGCGGCGACGATCCCGCGGCGGTCCACGGCGGACGACTTCTCGTGGCCGGCGGACGCGGAGGGGGGGGAACGACGAGCCCCGGCTCATCGTCGAGGTCGACGTCGAGCGGGATGACTTCTCCCTCACCCGCGAGCTCGCGGTCTTTGGGTGCGGGCGGTTCGCTCACGAGTCCCCCGCCAGCGATTGTCCGAGGCGAACCGGGCCGATGGCTCGTGCGAACGGAGCGGTCACCCCGGGCTCGACGAAGACGATGGCCGTCGATCCGAGGTGAAACACCCCGATCTCGTCCCCCTTTTGAACGGCCCGCCCGGGGGTGATCGGGTGATCCCCGAGAGGCACGTCGGGGCCGGGAATCACGTCGACGGTGATGCGTCCGACGATGATGGCGCCCACCATCACCACCGTCACTCGGCCGAGCCCCTCGGTATCGATGACGATCGCGACCCGGCGATTCTTGGAGAAAAGGGAAGGAACGTGACGCTCGCCGATCGCGTTGACCGGGAACAGATCACCTGGCATCGAGCGCACGCGTGTGACGTGGCCGCTCACCGGGGCGTGCACCCGGTGGTAGTCGCGCGGCGAAAGGTAAACGACGGCGAACTGCCCGCCCTGGTAACGCGCGGCGTCCGTGTCGTCCCCGACGAGATCCGCAACTTGGTAGGGGCGCTTCTTGACGAGCAGTGTCCCGTCGCCGTCGATCGGACCGATGGCTTCGATCCTGCCGTCGGCCGGACTGGCAATTTCGCGAGCACTGGAGCAGATCGTGCGACGGCCAGGCTTGAGCTGGCGCGTGAAGAATTGATCGAAATTACGATAAGCGCCCTCGCACGGCGCACACTCCTCGAGATCGACGCGGTACGCTTGCACGTAGAGCCGCACGATCGCGCGCGATAATCCCGCTGGAATATCGGCGTCACACAGCCGCCCCACCGCCCGGCTGACTCGGGTTCTCGGCAAGGCGCGCAGGATCTGCACGGCGGCGAAAGAGGCGACGCTCATCGATACGGGGACCAGATCGGCCCACTAGAGAATCGTACGGCGCCCGCAAAGGCGCGGTCAATCTCGCAACGCGGATCGGGCCGCTTGGCAAACGGGGCCCTTGTGGGGGTCATCGGGTACTTCGGGTGGTAATTTTTCTTCGCAGGCCACCTCGGGGTCGAGGGGGCAGAGCTGGAGTCCCACCCCAAAAGATGCCTCAGCCTTCTCCGGCTGGCCGTGCTCGGCGAGCCAGCGACCGTGCAGCGCCATCCATGGACCGAATTCCGAATGAACATCTTCGATGCGAGAAATCAGCTTTTCCGCCTCATTTTTCTCGCCCAAGGCGAAAAGCGCGGTGGCCAGGCGATGTCGCAAGAGCGGGTCGAACGGACCCAGCTTCTGCGCGGGGGCGAACACCTTTTGGGCGGCGAGCGGATGCGAGCGCTTGCGCAGAAGCTCGCCCAGAGCGATGGCGCGGCGAATCTCCGGCTCGTGCGGAATGTCGCCCCCCAAACCTACACCAGGGGGCAAATCCCGACGCACGGTCCCAAGGTAGGCAAGCCAGCGGGTGTTCCAGTCGGCGAGCGAGGCACCGGTCACCCCGCGCATGGCGGCATCGACATAATCGTTTCCGTCGGCGGATCGCAGACGCAGAAGAAGCTCGGGGAGCGCCGACTCGCCCGTCGACTTGACCCAAAACCGGACGAAGCTCGACACCTCGGCGAATGCGACCATCGCCTGCTCGGCCGTCGGAAGGAGCGCGATCGAGGCGCCCAGCTTGTCGATGGGACGCCCGAGACCTTTTTCGAGACCGATGCTGGCCACCGTGTCGGCCGCGGGAAAATCGTCGAAATCGCGCGTTTGCCGCCAGCGCGTCTCTTCGCGCTTGGCCACCCCTTCTTGCAACCAGAGCGGCGCACGGTCGCCCGACGCTTGGGTCTGCGCCAGATGGGCCAGCTCGTGGGCAAGTGTATCGGCCCAGGGATAGCCGCGGGGCACCGCGCGCGGACTGATCATGGTGACACGTCCCCACTTGGCCACCGCGACCGTGCCGGTCGTTTGGGCCGCGCTCTCGGGGAGCCCGGTCATCGCGGCGAGCGTGAAAAGGTCGCGGACCAGCTCGATGTGAAGGGGGCGGGGGAGCTCGACCTTGAGATCCCGCGCGAGCGCTTCGCGTGCGGCCACCGCCACATCGATGAGAAACGGCGCGAGCGGTCGGTCACTTTCATCCTGCATCCGAACGATGACCCCTCGCGCAGCGTCGACTTCGGTGACCGTCGCAGCCGTAGCTCGCGCGCTTCCCGTTGCGATCGCCGAAAGCTCGGCCCCGGCGTCGGTTCGAGAGAGCAGAGGGTTCTCCAAAAGCGCGGCTGCGGCGTCGTATTCGCCTTCGTAAATGGCGAGGCGAGCGCGCTCGAGAACGACCGCTGGATCGCTCGACTCGGCGCCGTCGAGAAGGGCATGCGCTCTCTTCACATCGAGCTCGAGCGTTGCGTCGCGCGCCTCGCGCGCTCGGCTGGCCTCGTCGGCGCGGGCCGGCGTTCCCCGTTGCGACAGCGCGAAGCCGAGCAGCGAGATGAGGGCGATGTTCAGTTTGCCCTTCATCGCAGCAGCCCCTCCGCATAGCGCTTGACCGCTTCTTTCAGCCGGGGATCGCCGGCTCCGCCCAGGCCTTCGAGGACCCGGCGGCGGAAAGCTTCCGGACCCTTGTAGTCCTCGGCCTTCGGGATCGGAGCTTTGCGGGCCATGCCACCGTTGGTGCCGTCGTGTTCCCCTTTTTCGGACTTGCCCTGTTCCCCCTCGGCGGACTGGTCCTCGTCCGACTCCTCGCCCGAGCGCGCCATCTCGAGCAAACGCTGGGCTTCCTTCAACCGTTCGAGGGCGCGATCGCCTTCCGCAGCCCCGAGCGAGCGCGCCGCATCGCGCATGGCCGACTCCGCCCCCTGCAGGAGGTCGAGCGTCTGCCCGGGCAATGCGCCCGCTCCGTTTTTGCCTTCCTCGCCGATCGCCTTGGCCCGATCGGCCAGTTTTCCCTCTCGGGGCGATGTTTTTTTGAGATCCTCCCCCGCCCGCGCGGCAGCCGCTTGGTGCAGCCGCTCAAGCGCGCGCTCGGCCCACTTTTGCTCCGGGTCGAGCTTCGATTCGGAATGACGGGCGTCCTCGCGGGTGTCTCGGCGGAAAGAGAAGCGATCCGGCGGCGCCCGCTCGGCCTGTTCGAGCGCGCCGAGCGCGCGTTTGCCGTTTTTCACCGCGTCGGCAAGGCGCCCTTTCTCCAGCTCGTCGGCCATCGCTTCGGCCTGCTCACGGGCGGCCGCGGCCGCGGCTTCCGCCGAGTTGGGCTCGCCGCCCGAGCGCGGCAGCGCGCGGACCGCGTCGCGCACTGCCTCCGCGTGCTGCCTTGCTTCCTCCCGCAGCTTGTCGAGCTCTTCGCCGGACTCGGCCTGGTTCAAGGTCTGCTCGACGCCCGAGAGTTCGGCGTTGTGATCGCGCGCGAGCTCTTCGATTTGCTCCTGTTCGCGCGCGATCTGCTGGGCGCCTTCCGAGGGATCTTCCTCGGGGCTCTGTCCGCCGCCCGCCTCGACGCCGCCCCGTCGACCGCCGCCGAACGAGGGGGACGGATGGCGCAGTCTCGCCGCCAGATCGCGAAGGGCAAGCTCGGTATGAAACCAATCATCGGTGGCCCGCGCGCGCCGAGCCCGCTTGAGATCATTGCCGACGATCTCGCCGAGGTCGCGCCCCAACGCACCCAACCGCGAGAGCTGGCCGCCGCCTCCGTCGAGAATGCCTTCCCCCGCTTCGAGGCGGGTCAGCCCGTGCTGTTTCTCCGAGGGTCGCCGCGCCTCGCTGGCACCTTCGGCGGCATCGTCGGCCACGTCGGCGAGCCGCTTGGCGATCGTGGCGGCGTCGGTCACGTCGAGTCGTCGAACCAAGGCGTCCAGCGTCAGCGTGAAGTCCTCGGTCAGCTTGCGATTCGCGCCGTGCGCGGCGGACGTGGTCCGTTTGGCTTCCCTGTCGAGCGCCTCGCGGAACTTACGGGTCTGGCCACTGGCGAGCGTGCGGATGCGGCGGGACACCACGAGCCCGCCGTAGGACTGATCGAGACCCCGTTCGAGCTCGGAAATGGCCCGGTTCATTTCTTCGGTTTCTCGCAGCACGTGCGCCCGCAATGGGCCCCCCCCCCCTCGGATGGCGGCGACGTCGTTTTCGATCCGGAAGGCTGCCAGATCGACGAGTGCGTCGCGCGCTCGTTCGAGGGCTTCGTAGCGCATCGCTTCCGGTTCGCCGACCGTCGGGGGAATCACGGTGATGGCGGCGCTCTTGCCCCACTTGGGGCCGCGCAGTGGATCGTTGTCGCGCGCTTCGACGACCACCTCGACCGGTGCGAAAGCCCGCTTGAAAAAGCGATCATTGGCCGTCAAGCGATGGCCGCCGATGTCGTGGCGCGTTTCCCCGTCGTGCCGCGCCAACACCCGCCGCTCCTCGCGACCGGCGCTGCGCAGAACGAGGTGGACCTCGCGCAGCCCGTGGTCATCGGTCGCCTCGTAGCTGATGTCGATGACCGGCGTGTCGAGAAGCTTCACCGTCTTGGGGGCGCCCTCCACCCGAACGATGGGAGGCTCGTCGGGAATCGATCGCACGTCGACCGCGTAGGGTTCCGGAATCAGCACCCCCCCGAATCGAGCCGCCACCTTGAGTTGGGCGCTCCTCGTGAGCGGCCAACGGGCGACGAGCCCTCCTGCGGCGTCATCGACGAAAGGCACTTCGGTGGTTCCGTCGACGAGCACCAGCCGGCGGCCCGCGTGCAGCGGCACACCTCGGATGGTCAGGAGCGAACCGTAGGGGAGCTCGGCGCGCGAGAGATCCTCGGGGATCACGTCGCGCTGGTGGAGGTAGTCCGGCGGGTGGGCCACGAGCGCGGCGTCGTCCAGCCACTCGAAAGGTACCGGCGCCACGCCGCGGCGCGCGAAGAGCACGTCGAGCCCCTCGATCACGCGAAACGGGCCGAGCAGAATGGCCACGAGCCCGAGCACCCCGGCGGCGAGCGCCAGCTTCTGAAAAACTCGCCCCACCTGACTGGCGTGCTCGGCCACATCGTCAGGCCGTGTGAGCGAAAGGGTCCGATCGAGGTGAAGGCGGGCCAGCTCCTCCGAGCCCGCCGAGCGATCGCGCGCCGTTCGGTCGACCAGTCGCATCGCACGCAGCGTGCGGCCGCCGAGATCGGGGTTGGTCACCAGGATCGTGCGGGCCACGACTTTCTGCGGATCCCGCCAACCGCGCCGACTCACGATCGCGCGCGCGAGAAACGCGGAGAGAAGGCTGATCAAGACCAATGCGGTCGTCAGGCGAGCCCCTGGCGTTCCCAGCCGGGCAAGATGCGCCAGCGCGAACACCGACCCCACCCCCAACGCCATGGCCGCCTTGCGCGCCGGCGCGTCCACCCTATCGCGCCAAACGCGAGCCAAACGTTCGAGAAGGGCCGGCGGAGGCGCCTCGGAATCGGTCACTTCGATGGTCTACCGCATGAATCAGCTTTCGTCTTGCCCGGCACTTCCCCGGACGGCCAGCTGGAGGGGCGCCCGCCGGTGCTATGCTCCCCCGTCATGTCGAAGCTGAAGGGCGGAGGACAGCCATTCATCGATGCGCTGCGTTCCGGCGCGCTGGTCGGGGACGGGGGGATGGGCACCCAGCTCTACGAGCGGGGCATGCTCTTCAGCGTCAATTACGAAGAGCTCAACTTGTCGCGTCCCGACGTGGTGCGCCGGGTGCACGAAGATTATCTGCACGCCGGTGCCGACCTCATCGAGACGAACACGTTCGGAGCCAACTCCTTGCGGCTCGCCCGCCAGGGCATCGAGGGCAAGGTCCGCGAGATCAACCTGGCTGCCGTGAACATCGCCAAACAGGCGACCTCGGGCAAAGCGTACATCGCCGGCGCGATCGGTCCGAGCGGCCTCATTTTGGAGGGGGTCGAGGGGGAGTCGGCACGGGTGCGGGCTGCCTTCAAAACCCAGGCCGAGGTTCTCGCCGAGGGGGGCGTCGATCTGTTGATCATCGAAACGATGCGCCACCCCCAAGAGATTCTGCTCGCCGTCGACGCCGCCCGCGAAGCGGTGGGGCGCGACCTGCCGATCGTGGCTCAGGTCTCGATCGATCAGGAGCTCGCCATGGCCGACGGTACGTCGGTGCTCGCGATCGGCGAAGCGCTGCAAAGCAGACGGGTCGACGCCATCGGAGTCAACTGCTCCAATGGCCCGCAGGACGTGTTCTTCGCCGTCGAGCAGCTGGTGCCGCTCGGCCTGCCGGTGAGCGCGATGCCCAACGCCGGTCTACCGCGCCGCGTCGACGAGCGGCTCATCTACGTGTCGACGCCGGAGTACTTCGGCCTCTTCGCGCGGCGGATGTTCAAACTCGGCGTGCGGCTCGTCGGCGGTTGCTGCGGCACGACCCCCGAGCACATCCGTCGCATTGCTGCCTCGGCGCGCATGGCCGGGAGCACGCACGTGGACTTCGAACGAGCCGGCGCCATCGAGGCGTCGTACGCACCGCCCACTCCGGCGTCGAACATCCGGGTCGTTCCCACCATCGAAAAGAGCCGACTCGCCGCCAAGATCTCGGCCGGACATTTCGCGGTGTCGGTCGAAGTCAACCCGCCGCTCGGACTGGATACGGAGAAATCGATCGCCGCCGCCAAGATGCTCGTCGGCGCGGGCGTGGACGTCATCAACATCGCCGACGGCGCGCGCGCGCAAGCCCGCATGTCCAATGTCGCTCTCGCCGTGCAGATGCAAAGTCGGTTGGGCATCGAGACCATCGTTCACGTCTGCGGCCGCGATCGAAACCTCCTCGGCCAGGTGGCTCACCTCCTCGGTGCCCAGGCTCTCGGCATCAAAAACCTGGTCATCATCACCGGAGATCCCCCCAAGCTCGGCGACTTCCCGGACGCGACGGCCGTTTACGACCTCGATTCGGTCGGTATCTTACGTTTGGTGGCCGGCCTCAATCGGGGCATCGACCCCGGCGGTAAGCCGCTCGGGGCAGCCACATCGTTCTACTGTGCAACGGGTGCCGAACCGGCCGCGCTCAACTACGAGCGCGAGATGCAGCGTCTCAAGCTCAAGATCGTAGCCGGAGCCGAGCTCATCATGACCCAGCCGGTCTACGACCCCGGGGTGCTCAATCGCTTTCTCGACGACGTCGCCCCGCTCGGCATTCCCGTACTCGTGGGCCTCTTGCCGCTCGCGAGCCATCGCAACGCCGAGTTCTTGCACAACGAAGTTCCCGGTATGCAGGTACCGGAATCCATCCGGGAGAGAATGCGCAAAGCCGGCTCCGGTCCGAGCGCCCGAAAAGAGGGGGTCGGCATCGCCCGCGAAATGCTGGCCGGCGTCCGTTCGCGCGTCGCCGGCGCGTATATCATGCCCCCGCTCGAGCGATACGAGCTCGCGCTCGAGGTCATCGAAGGCTTTCTCGACAAGGGCTAATCACAAAAATAAGACAGAGGGGCGGCATCGGCCTTCGGACGAACGACATCGCAAGTGGTTCGCCCGCGCGCGATCAGCGCCCCTCTGTTGGGGGACTACGTCACTTACTGCACGAACTTAACGTCATCGATACAAATGTCGAACATGGGGGTGGTGTTGGCCACTGCAAAGGCAATGCTAATCAAATTATGGGAGTCGACCGCGCCCTGCCCCGGATTGTGATAGCCCCAGAGCGCTTTACCGGCCTCGACCCACGTCACGATCTGCGGCGTTCCGTCGTTGGTCGAAATATTCTTGACGTAGCCCGCATAACAGTCCGTACCCGCCGCCGGCATCAGCTCGACGCACTTGCCGCACGCCGGAATCGAGTCTGGATTCTGCAGCTTGAAGATCACCGGGGTCGACGTGGCGGACTTGAGCACGAAACTGATGCCCGTGTACGCGCTCGCATCGACTCCCTGAGTCGCGCTGACGAACGAAGCCGCCACGTCGGCGCCCCAAACCGAGAAACCTCCACCCTTGAAGCGGAGACCGGTACCGGTCGTACCGCAGCTTTCGAATTTGAAGACCTCCGCCTGAGCCGTGCCCGTGCCGTCCACGTCGGCATTCCAGACGCCGCCCGGCATGGTCGAGAGGACGGCCGAACCGGCTTCGCCTTCGAAGTCGGAGATGACGGCGCTGGTCACCGGTGCAGCCGGCGGATAGGCCGGCATGCAGTAGTCCGTTCCGGCCGTGCTTCCACCGGTGCCCGAGGTCGTGGTCCCACCTGTGCTGGTGGTGGTCGTCCCAGTACCCGCCGCGGTGCTCCCGGCACTGCCCGTGCTCGTTTTTGCTGCGCCCGAGTCATCACCGCCACAGGCGGCCAGCATCGCGGTACCGCAACCGAGAGCGATGCACAATCCAACAGCCCCGTAAGATTTGTGTGTTCTCATGGATAAACCCGTGTTCCCTCTTGTTGATGAAAGTCCCCTTCCCGGGGCGCCCGACAATGTACTCTCATGTCCGCTCCCGAGGGGACCTTCACGGAAAATGAAGCCGCCGCTTGCATTAGCTGCGGCGGAAGGCCACGCCGAGTAACTCAAGCAGAGGCGAGGCCCGGCGGCCGTTTCCGTCTGATGCCAAGTTCCGACGGCCTCGCCGTACCTTACCTGGCCGACACGCGGCAATTGCTGATCGTGATCTGTCATGGCCAAGATCTGACACAGTCATTGCTAGGCTTCGGCTCGGGTACCTCGTCCTCAACAAAAAGCGAAGGCGCGCCCGCTCACCCTACATGGGCTGGGGATGAAGCCCCGAAACCGGCCCGAGAACCTACGCCAACTTTTTAACTTTCGCTACCTCTTCGTCACCGTCGCCATCGCGATGGCCGGCAGCGCGGTCGGCGCTGCGTGCTCGTCGAGCGGCGGGGCGAGGACCGCGGGAGGCTCCGGGGGCGAGACGAGCACGGGGACAAGCATCGGTCCAGGTTCGGGCGGGAGCATTAGCGTCACAGGCGGAGGGGGCGCCGGTGGCGGCGATCCGGCGCTCGTCTCGTGCGATCCGGTTTCGAAGCCCTGTCCCACCGGTCAGGTTTGCGTGAAGGGCGCCATGGGCGGTGTGTGCAGCCCGAACGGCGGCCCCTGCAATCCCGCCGACGACAAATGCCAAAACGACCAGTACTGCTGCGGAGCCGGGTGCCGGCTCGATGGCATGGATCCGATCTGCGTGAGCGGCGGGACAAGGCCGGTCAACGGCTCCTGCAAGGCCGGTCTGGTCGTTGGTCTCTTTTCGCCCAACCTGCAGTGCCAATGGCCGCAAACGCCGGGGGATCAACCGCTGCCCGGCGATCCTTATCCGAACCACAAGCAGGTTCTCGTCACCCCGCTCGTGGCGGACATGCCGACGCGTCCTGCCGGCGCGTCGTGGTCCAATATCATCATCGTCGCATCCGACAGCGCGGGAGGCGCCGCAGCGGGCGACGGCACCGGTGGCCGGATCCGGATTCTGAACGGCCAGACTTGCGCGCAAGAAGCGGTCATCAATACCGGGCCCGCCGTGCGCGATGCCGCGACTCCGGCCATCGCCGATCTGGACAACGACGGCACGATGGAGATCGTCGCGCGCGAAAACTTCCCCAACAACAACAAGATCGTCGCTTTCAAGTTCAGCGGCGGAAGCTTCAAAGTCATGTGGGAAGCGACCGGCGCGCCGAGCGCGGACCTGGGAGCGTGGGATGGCGTATCGATTCACGACATCACCAACGATGGTTTCCCCGAAGTCATCGCGCGTTACGGCGAGGTTTACGACGGACGAACGGGAAACAAACTTTCGCCAGGAGGCGGGCCGGTCATCCTGGAGTCCGACCCCGTGCTCGGCGATGTCGACCACGATGGCACGGTGGAGCTCATCGCGAACAAGGTCTTCTCGTGGAACGGAACCGGATGGACCGAGAAGTACAAGGGACTCAATGCTTCCACGCGCCAGCAGGCGGTCGCGTTCTACGGGTTCGCCGACTTCGGCACCCGCAGTCCCAGCGGAGCGTTCGACCCCACCAAGAAGGACGGGCGCGCGGAGATCGTAGCGGTGGGGGCTCATCTCGGCACCAACGGCATCGACGAGCAAACGGGCGTCGCCGCTATCTACACGCTCGAGGGAGAGCCGCTCCTGAACGTCACGTTTCCCGCGGGGCCTACTTGCCGAACGGGACAGTCTACCGGCGAACGCGGAGGTCCTCCGACGATCGGCGATTTCGACGGCGACGGCATGCCCGAGCTGGCGACGGCGGGCGCCTACGCGTATCGCGTGTTCGACCTCGGCGCCACGACCCCTAATCACGTTCTCTGGTCGCAACCCTCGCAGGACTGCAGCTCGGGTGCGACGGGCTCGACGATCTTCGACTTCGAAGGCGACGGCAGAGCCGAAGCGATCTACGCCGACGAATGCTTCGTTCGCGTCTACGACGGCAAGACGGGCGAGGTCCTCTTCTCACAAGCCCGCACGTCCGCGACGTGGTGGGAACAGAACATCGTGGCCGATCCCGACCGCTCCGACCGATCCAAGATCATCTTCAACAACGCCGCCGAGGCCTACGCCTTCTCCAACTGCAACGGCGGCGTGCCCGATCGAACGCCCTCCATCGCGACCAACGCCGCGTTCAACGGAATGGTGGACAAGATCTACAAGGGATTGCGGTGCGCCACCAACGAAGACTGCCCGTCGGCCAACTGCAACATGGGCTATTGTCGCTGCATCGTGCACACCAGCGGTCCACCGGACATCGAGTGCGGCAACGATTTCGATCCGCCGCTCAACGACGGCAACGCCGCCGAGAGTGGGTTCGTTTGCACGTCACCTCTGCCCGGCACGCCAGGCACCGGCAACGTCTGTCGCATGCAGCACGGCAACGTGACCACGAAGATCGTGGGCGATCGCTACTTTGACGGCATTCGCGTGTATCGCGACAAGCTCGACCGCTGGGCTTCGTCGCGCGCGATGTGGAACCAGCACGTCTACTCGGTGACCAACATCAACGACGACGGCAAGGTCCCCAAGACGTCCGACTGGATGCAGAACTTCCTCGACCCCAAGCTCAACAACTTCCGACAGAATCGGCAGGGGGCGACCTCCCAGGACCTCGCCGACATCACCGGCTCGCTTGATCCCGCCGATGCGTGCCAGTTGACCCAAGACGGCAAGGTCGTCTTCAAGGGTCGGATTTGCAACCGCGGACTGCGAGGCGTCGCGGCCAACATGCCGGCCACCTTCTACCTCGGTGGCGGCGACGGGGGTGCACTCGGAATGCCGGTCTGCATGCCGAGCCCGGTGTTCACGACGGCGCCCGTTCCGATGGGCGGCTGCGCGCCGATCACCTGCACGGCGCCGCTCGCGAGCGTGCCACCGAATGCCACGATCACGATGGTCGTCAACGACTCGGGCGGAGGCATGCGCCTTACCGACGAATGCAATTACGTGAACAACACGAGCAGCGTCGTCGTACCGGCGTGCAACCCGCCGCCCAGATGAGCGATCGAGCAGCAGCGGTCACAAGTCGAGAGAGGGGGGTGGAGCGTCTCCGAGTCCGCTGCTCCACCTCTTCGTAGCTCCGCCCCTCTCCTCTCGAGTGCCCCCGTCCGAAATCGTGCCGATTTCGGGCGGGGGGCGCTTCGCGCGGCGCAGCTTCGCTGCGGGCACTCTCTCTTGGTTATCGGGGGCTTCGCCCCCGCCCCACCGGAGCAAGTCCCCACCCCCACGGTGCCTCCGGTACCGGACTCCCATTGTTCAACGACTCCAACGCTATCGGCACCGAACACAATGGGCGCGCCGACGAATGGCCTAACGCCTTGTCGCGCAGCACCAGCCGTCGGTTTTTTATTCGCCGTCCTCTTCGAGCTCCCACTGCGCGAGCGCGACGAGGCCGATGGCGTTGGCGCATCGGGCGCACAGGGGCGGCTCCTCGTATCGGACTTCGTCCCCACGGGTCCACACGTAGAGTCCGTGCCCGGCTGGCTCTCCGTCGACGCTCTTGCCGCAGCCATCGCACACGAAAGGTGCGGGCTTGGACTCGGGACTCGATGGGGAGATGAGGGGAAAACGGCTGGCCATGGCGACCTCGAACGAGAGTCTACTTGACACCGACGCGCGTTGCACCTGCGAATAGCACGCTGGATGACAACCGACGCAGATGTAGTAAACGCCAGCGAAAGTTCAAGCTAAATGACCGGCTTGCCCGGCCCGGTCCACCCGCGTGCGGCCTTCAAGTATCGCGATTTCCGGCTCTTACTGGCGGGGAGCGTCGCGTCCGTCCTCGGTCTACAAATGCAGAGCGTCGCGATCGGCTGGCAGGTGTACGAGCTGACGCATCGTCCTCTCGACTTGGGCTTGGTTGGGCTTGCGCAGTTCATCCCCGCCATCTCGATGAGCCTGCCCGCCGGACAGACGGCCGATCGCTACGACCGGCGCGCCATCCTGCGCGTTTGCCAGCTCGCCCAAGCTGTCTGCTCGCTGCTTCTTTGGGCGCAGGCCCGTTTTGCCGCGCCATCGGTCGGGCCCATCTATGCGGTTCTCGTCCTGACCGGCACGGCTCGTGCGTTCAGCGCGCCCGCTTCGCAGGCCTTCTTGCCCCACATCGTGCCCGCCGAGCACTTCTCGAATGCGGTCACCTGGAGCCATTCGGTCCGACAGGTGGCGACGGTCGCCGGGCCTGCTCTAGGAGGGTTCATCTACGGCTCGACCGGTGGCGCCGAGGCGGTCTATGCCGTGTGCGCGGGCACGTCGCTTTCGGCTTTCGCGCTCACGACGCTCGTCCAATCACGCACCGGCCGGCTCGAGTCCGAGCCGGCCACCTGGAAGACGGTCTTGGCGGGCGTTCGCTACGTCTGGGAGCACAAGCTCGTGCTGGGGTGCATCTCGCTCGACCTTTTCGCGGTGCTCCTCGGAGGGGCCGTGGCCCTCCTGCCGCTCTACGCGCGCGACATCCTGCGCGTGGGTCCGTTCGGGCTCGGGCTGTTGCGAACGGCTCCCGCCGTGGGAGCGGCAGTCATGGGAGCAGTACTCGCGTACCACCCCCTTCGCCAAAGGGCGGGGAGTACGATGCTCGTGTCGGTTGCCATTTTCGGTTTGGCAACGATCGTCTTCGGCGTCTCCAGGCACTTTGCCCTGTCGCTCGCCGCTTTGGTCGTCACCGGGGCGGCGGACATGGTGAGCGTGGTCATCCGTCTGACGCTCGTTCAGCTGTCGACCCCCGCCGCGATGCGTGGCCGCGTCAGCGCGGTGAACATGGCCTTCATCAACGCCTCGAACGAGCTTGGCGAGTTCGAATCGGGCGTCACGGCCGCTCTCTTCGGCGCGGTTCCGGCGGTCATCATCGGCGGCGCGGGCACGTGTCTCGTGGTTGCGTTGTGGTCGTGGTTGTTCCCGGCGCTCCGGAGGCTCGAGCGGCTCAC
>DASWDH010000270.1:0-8251 GCA_036395495.1 Polyangiaceae bacterium | reverse complement strand
AAGGAGTCCGGCCCGGCGGAACGGGCGATGGGGCGTCGTCTCCACCTCCGGGGCACGAGCACGAGCCATGAACCAGGTCGATCTGCACCCCGAAGAGCTTTTCGACCGCGCACGACGTGGCAAAGCTTCGGCGATCGAGCTGGAGCGACTCCAGGTGCATCTCGAGAACTGCCCCGCTTGCAGGTTCGAGCACGCGCTGGTCGTGGACTGTGCGGAGGGGGCCGCGATCCGCGCGGGAGATGAGGCGGTCGTGGCGCGCATCCGCGGCGCGACGCTCCGCGCGTTCGAACGACGCGGACCTTCCGATTCTGCGCCACCGCTGCCGAGCTCTTTGCCCGTGCCAATCTCGCGCGCGGCGCCGGCGATGCGAGCGAAGCGGCGCGGATCTACCGCGAGCTGCAAGTCTCTTTTCCGGGGTCGCCCGAAGAGCTGGTAGCGCGGGTGACCTTCGGACGCTTGCTCCTCGATGGTCAAGACTGCGGCAGTAATGCTAAGGCTCGATATCGAGCTTGCGCCGACCGTAGGAGTTGCGGCGCCCCTCGGGCCGAGGCGGAAAAACGCGGCGGTCGTCGCTCTCGACGCGACGGGGGATCGGTGAGCGGCGATCGTTTTTGACGGTGAAGAGCGCGCGCAGCTCGTCCCACGTTTTCGGCATGTTGATCGCAACGAGCCCCGCGTGCTCACGGCACAGGAGCAGCGTGCGCGCCTGGATGGTGACGCGACTGACGCGGCTCGGGGTCGGGTGCTTGGCCCAGCCGCACGCGGTGCACACGAGACAGGCAGAAGGCTCGGCTTTGTGGCCCATGCGAGGACCCTGCGCCGACGGGTGGCGGCGGGCCAAATTTTCAGTTTGCCGCGCGCGCCTCGATCCACTCGATCACCCGGTCGGCCGGCCGAGTTCCCGTAAGATTTCCGAGCTGTTGGATGCCGGTTGGGCTGGTGACGTTGACTTCGGTGAGCCGGTCGCCGATGACGTCGAGGCCCACGAAGATCAGCCCATCCGATCGAAGCCGCGGCGCCATCGCCTTCACCATCCCGAGCTCGTAGGGCGTGAGGTCGGTCGGAACCACACTCCCGCCGACATGGATGTTCGAGCGGAGATCATCGGGCCTCGGCACGCGGAGGATCGCGCCGAGCGGCTCGCCGTCGAGAACGAGCACCCGCTTGTCGCCTGTTCGCACCGCGGGCAGATACTCCTGCAGCACGGCAAGCTGCCGCCCTTCGCGGGTCAGCATATCGATGATCGCGCGGCTGTTTTGGTCACCCCGCGCCAAGCCGAGGACGCCGAATCCTCCGGCGCCATCGAGCGGCTTGATCACCGCCTGGCCTGCCTCGGCAACGAAATGCAGCAGGTCCTCCCGGTTGGCGCTCACCAGCGTGCGGGGGGCGAACTCGGGGAAGTTCAGCGCATAGAGCTTCTCGTTCGCATCGCGCAGCCCCCGTGGATCGTTGATGAGCAGCGTCTTGCCCCGCGCGTATTCGAGGAGCAGCGTCGTGTGGAGATAGCTCTGGTCGAACGGCGGGTCCTTGCGAATGAGCACGGCACCGAAATCCGAGATCGCAAGATCGTGGACCTCGGAGCCGAGCGCCAAGAAGGGGCTTGCGTCCGCTACGCGAACACGCCGAGCCGATGCCCGGACCCCGCCTCGTGCTAAGTAGATATGGGCGAGCTCGGCGTGAAAATTTTCATGGCCACGGTGTTGAGCACTCCGCAGGAATGCGAAGGTCGTGTCCTTGTCCGGAAGTATGCTTTCCACCGGATCCATGATGTAAAGAAGTCGCATCGTTTTTCTCAGGCTTTCCTGGCCGATTTCGTTGCCATCCTACAAGACTCCCCGCGATAGGTCCCTTCCATGCACGCCCTCCGACGCCGGCTCTATCTCGTGCCATTGGTTTTGGGGTTAGCCGCTCTTGGAGCCGGTGGTCGGGCCGTCCTCACCCATCCAGGCCACGCACGAGTCGTGCCGGCGCCACATCTCGACAGGTTCGCAGTGGCGACCGAAAACGCCACCGCCACGCGCGTCGGCATCGAGGCGCTGCGTTCGGGAGCCAACGCCGTCGACGCCGCCATCTCCATCGCGCTGACGCTCGGCGTCGTCCAGCCCGCCTCGAGTGGCATCGGTGGCGGAGGGTTCGCTCTCGTTTGGGACGCTGCGCACCGTAAGGTCACGGCACTCGACTTTCGCGAAGTGGCTCCCGGCTCACTCGACCCCGCGGCTATCGAGTTCCGGCCGAAGGGCAACGTGCCGACGGGCCGCGGCACGATGATCGGCGTGCCCGGAGAGGTCGCGGGCCTGGCGGAGCTTCACCGTCGGTTCGGCCACCGCTCGTTCGCCGAAGATGCCGCGCCGGCGGTCGAGCTGGCCGAAAAGGGCTACTACGTCAGCGATCATCTGGCTCGCCTCGCGCTCGCGTACCACGAACAGCTCAATTGGTCGGAGCAGCTGCATGCTCTTTTCAAGCCGGACGGCTGGGCCGTCGGCGTCGGTCGCCGCGTCTCCAACCGCGCGCTCGCCTCGACGCTGCGCCGGATCGGCTCCGAAGGTGCCACGGCTTTCTACGAGGGTCAGGTAGGCGCCGAAATCGCGCGCGCAGCGCAAGCTGCCGGCGGCTTTGTCACGATCCAGGATCTTCACGCCTACCATCCGGTCGAGCGAGAACCGCTCAAGGTGAGCTGGGAGGGCCACACCGTCTACACCATGCCCCCTCCGTCGGCGGGCGGCCTCCTTTTGGCCGAAACGCTGGGCATGTTCAGCCGCGCGGACCTCGAGAGCCTCGGGCTCGGCAGCGGGGCCTACGACCATCTGCTCGCCGAAACCTTCCGGGGCGCGATCGTCGATCGCATGCGCGCGATCGGGGACCCAGCATTCGTGAAGACCAACATCGCGGCGCTCATGGAAAAGGTTCGTCTGCTCGACCGGCGCGCGCACATCGCGCGCGACCGCACGCGTCCGGTTTCCAAATTCGTGTTGCAGGAACACGGTACCACGCATTTCGTGGTGGTGGATCCGGCGGGCAATGTCGTGTCGTTGACGACCACGATCAACGACGCGTTCGGTTCCATGGTCAGCACCGAAACGACGGGTGTCATTCTCAACAA
Organism: Polyangiaceae bacterium; assembly: GCA_036395495.1. Classification (GTDB taxonomy): domain Bacteria; phylum Myxococcota_A; class Polyangia; order Polyangiales; family Polyangiaceae; genus DASWDH01. The sequence continues at coordinate 5,151 of DASWDH010000270.1, read as the reverse complement.
CGAGCTCGACGACTTCACCACCAAAGCGACGGCGGCATTGTTCACCACCGGCGGCGGTGCCACCGCTTCGAGGATGCCCGAGGCGAGCACCGCCGAGCCAGGTCCCAACGAGCCGCGCCCCTTCGCGCGCCCGACCTCGAGCATGACTCCGACGATCGCCTTTCGCGATGGTCAGCCGGTTCTCGCCCTCGGCGGTTCGGGCGGTCTGCGGATCGCGACCGGCGTCACTCAGGCATTTTTAGCGCGAACCGTGTTCCAGCGGCCGATCGCGGATTGCGTGTCGTTGCCGCGCGTCCACACGCCGACCGACGAAGTGCCGCCGGTGCTCGAGATCGACGAGGGAGTGTCCGATGCTCTCGTTCAGGACCTGAAAGGGCGCGGTGAAGTGGTCCGCCTCGTTCCCAATTACAGCGCCGTGCAGATGATCGCCATCGAGCGGGGTCCGCAGGGCGCCGTGCACGTTTCAGCTGCCTCCGACCCTCGCAAGGGGGGTAACGCCCGGGTTGAGTGACGGCCCCTAGCCCCCCGCGGTGGCGCGATTGCACGCGGTGTACAAGCCGACCTCCCGGAGCGCGGCAAAAGAGGGCGTACCCTGAAACGTCATGCGGAAATAACGCATCGAGATAGGCGGATCGAGCGCCACTTGCCACGGCTGGTAGTCGTACAGCGTGCGAAACAGACCATCGGGCGTCGGGTAAGCGGAAAACGGGTCGGTCCCATTCACCTTGTACTGAAGGAGAAACTGCACGCCCCCCTCCGAAGGCGTCATCTTCGGCCATATCGTGAGCGAATCGACCGGATAGGCGGTGCCGAGGTCGACCTCCCAGTAGGCGTTGGGATCGCCGTAGTTGCCGTAATTCCACGACGTGCACACGTCGTTATCCAAGACCTTTCTCGGATCGTCGGCCACCGCGCCCGGATCGACCCCAGCTGACGGCGTACCGCCGAGCACGACGTTGGTGCAGCCGCCGAAGGTCGACGGGGCAGGCGCGCAAGTGAGACAGGATTGATCGGAGCAGGTGAGCCCACTCGTGCAAAGCGCGCCCGACGTACAGCACGGTTCGGCGGCGTTGCCGCACGGCCCCGGGTTGGCGCCGGTGTCGCCCGATTTTCCTCCCGTCGAGCCGGTGCAGCCCCAAAGCCAAACGCAAGTTGTTGCGACTGTCCAAAGAGTTTGGTGATCGCCCATTAGCCTTCAGTCCTCCGCGCGCCGGACGGGCCCGCTCGATCGACCTAAGGTCTTGCACTCGAACCGTCACTGCGACGTTTGATCGCCTGCCTGTCCGGCTCGACCGAACGACCACCGCGGCTATGGCAATCCTGCCGAGGTCAGGGCCCGGCGGCGAGCGCGAGCTCGGCGTTGGATGCGTCGTCGAGATCGCTCGCTATCGCATAGCCGACGCCCCGCTGCTCATGGGCGGCGATCGACCAGCCCCGCACCTGGCCGACGTAGACAGGCTCGCTCCCGAAGACCTTCGCTCGAAGCCGCGACTGACTCGTCGCAATACGCCGCGGATCGTAGACGTACACGCTGACGCGATGGCCGCTTCCCATCGTGTACTGCAGCATCGCGGCGACACGTTCGTCGTGGACCGGAAGAATACGGCCTCCGAGGAGCCGGGCGCCGAACGGTGAAAACGCCGGCGGATGAACGGGCACGCCGACGTACGGCTCGAATCCCGGCAGATCGTTGGGATTGGTGATCTCGGGCGGCAGCGGACGCGCGTGCCAGTCGACGAATTGATCGATGATCGTGTCGAGGCCGACCGACGCGTGGGTGCTCGTTTCGCTGAGGCGAGTACTCGCGGCGTCGTATCGGTCACGAGCCTGAATCCCGAACGCGAGAGCTGCTGCTGCGAGGGCGGCGACGGCCCATCCTCCCCAATTGGGAATCGTGGCTTGCGACCTTTGGGAGGGGGCCCATCGCTGCGCGATCATCGACGAGGTGACCCGAGCGCGGAAGGCCGGGCTCGGCTTGCCGGCAAGGACCGTTCGCCGCACGCTCACGCGAATCGCTCGATCGAGCACCACCCGCTCGCGGCAGGTGGCGCACGCCTGGGTATGTTTTTCGACTTCGAGGAGCTGCGACGGCTCGAGCTCGCCATCGAGGTAGCTTTCCACCAACCGGCCGACGGCTCGACAGGATGACCTCATGCCCGACGCCCCTTGCGCGCGCGAAACTGCGCGATGTTCACCGGGTCGGCCGCGGGTTCGTCGGACGCGTCGTCGACTGGGGCGATTCCCAAGAAAACGGCGTGATCGTAGAGCCGCTTTTGCAGCAATCGCCGGCCGCGATGGAGTCGCGACATCACCGTGCCGACCGGACAGTCCATCACTTCGGCTATCTCTTTGTAGGAAAGCTCCTCCACGTCCGACAAAACCACCGCCAGGCGAAATTCTTCCGGGAGTTCCTCGAGCGCGCGATGGATCTCCTCCTGAAGGAGGGGGCGCAAGGCCTGGCTCTCGGGATCGCGCAGGGCTCGCATCGACGCTGCGCTCACCCATCCATCGGCCAGCGGATCGGCGTCGGGACCGTCGAGGACGACGCGCTCGAGCCCGCCCCGGCGATACTTGTTGATGAACGTGTTCGTCAGGATCTTGAAGAGCCACGCCTTGAGGTTCGTCCCCGGTTGATATTGATCGCGGGCGCGCATCGCTTTGACCAGCGCGTCCTGGACGAGGTCCTCGGCATCGAGGGGGGATTTGGTGAGGCGGCACGCGACGGCGTAAAGCGCGTCGAGGTGCAAGAGCACCTGAGCTTCGAAGGGGTCGGGGCGAGGTGATCGTTTACTGCCGAAAAAGGCCATGGTGACGAACCGAACCCCATGCTGCCGGGGGCTCCGCGAGGGTGGCGAAACGAAAGATGATGCCGCGGTAACCTTTGGCCAACCCCAGCTATTCCTGCGACGGACCGGTTTTCACGGCTTGCGCCGAGCGAGCTCAGCTTCCAACTCCGATACGCGACGGTTCAGTTGGTCGACTTTCTGCTGCAGCTCCCGGAATCCAACAAAGCTGGGCAAAATCATGCGGATGCGCTCGTCTATCGTGTGCCGCCAATGTTCGAACGCGGATTCCTTGGTTGTCGCGTCCCCCTTCGTGGATTCCACTGCCGGCGTCGCCGACGCGGTCGACGTGCCTCCAGCGGGGCTAGCCGGGGATTCGGCTCCCTGGCGCCCCGATTCGGCGCCTGTGCCGGAACCTTCTGAACTGGCCATCGGCTCGTCCTTTCCCTCGCCAACACCCGGAATGAGCCGCCCAATCGGACCCTCGCGCAGCTGGATGAGCAGCTTCTCGCCCCGCTGGTGAATGAGACCTCGCAACGTTCCGAGGGGCACCGAGCGAGGTTTCGATTTCAGTTCCTCGGAGATGATCAACGCGAGCGTGACTTCGGTTTTGTCTTCTTTGCTCGCGTTATCGATGATCTGCACGTCCTCACCGGCGCGCACCATGTCCGCGATCTGCAGCAGCGTGACGTAGCGGCTGTCGCGCGTATCGTACAGCTTGCGGTTCGAGTAGCGCTTGATGACGCGTCGAGAACGCTCGTCTTTTTCAGTTTGGTCCGTCTTGTCCAGGGGCCGCACCTCGGGCAAAAGCTCGACTAGAAGGAGACCACCTTGGGAAGGGGAGCGTCAAGCGTCAGCGTAGGGGATGGTGGGCACATCAGGCCCGCCATCGGGGTGGAGGGGGTGCGGGTGGGCTACGCCGCCGCTTCGCGCGACGTGCTGCGAAACGTCAGCTTCGGCGTGTCGCCGGGCGAGCTCGTGGTGATCATCGGTCCCAATGGCGCGGGCAAATCGACGTTGCTTCGGGTTCTTGCGGGAATCCTTCATCCCAGCGAAGGTGTTGCCCGGCTCTTCGGGCAGGATCTGACGGGCCTTTCTCGACGGGAGATCGCCCGCCACGTTGCCGTGGTCTCGCAGGCCAACGAAGTGGTGCTCGGCTTTCGCGTGGAGCAAGTGGTCATGATGGGGCGCAGTCCGCACCAGGGCGGGCTGCAGTTTGCGAGCGCGGATGATGCCGAAGCCGTGCGCGAGGCCATGTCCAAAACGGGTGTTCTCGAGCTCCGCACCCGGCCCGTCGCGGAGCTCTCCGGAGGCGAGCAGAAAATGGTTGCGCTCGCCCGCGCTTTTTCCCAACGGCCCGAGGTGCTTCTGCTCGACGAACCGTCGGCGCACCTCGACCCGCGCCATAGCGTCGGCGTCTTCGAGCTGGTCGTCTCCGAGGTGCGCCAGCGCCACATCGCGTGCGTGGCGATCGCCCACGATCTCAATCTGGCGGCCGCGTTCGCCGATCGCGTCTTGCTGCTGGTGGACGGATCGGTGTGCGCGGTCGGTCCGGTGGACGAAGTGATGACCCCCGAGCACCTGGCGCTCGCCTTCGGCGACGAGTTACGCGTCGAGCACGCGGGGGCCGACCGCTATTTCGTGCCCCGGCGCAGGCGCCGCTCGCCCCCCTGATACTCGACCTTCTCGGCGCACCGATCTATAAGCTGGGTCGCCGCCCATGCATTCGCGTTTCATCGCCGTGATTCTGTCGCTCCTGGCCCTGCTCGGCGTCTCTGCTTGCGTTTCGACCGAGGTTCCGCCCCAGCTGCTCAATGTCCTCGACTTCGCGCCGCGAGAGGCTGAAGTGGGCGATCGGCTCGAGGTGATTGGAACGGGATTTCCGGAAGGAAAGACCGCCCATGTGGTCTTCAAGGGGACACTCAGCCGACCTGGGCGCAAACCCATCAACGGGGTCGAGATCGACGTCGATGCGACGAGCACTTCGTCCGACAAGATCGAGATGCAGTTCACCGAGGGTCTGCAGACGGCCTTCTGCGGTGCAGGCGACGAGGCCATCCACACGACGTTCAACGGCAACGTCATCGTGTCGTTCGCGGCGTCTGCGCCGGGGGCGCTGCCGATCACCGGCTCGGTTCGCGGAGTGCAGGTCGATTTTCGCACCCCGAGCGCGCGCCGCGCCGTCGTGCAAGCGCGCGAGAATGAGGGTGACCGCGCACTGGAGTTCATGGGCATCACCGTATCCAGCGAATCACCGGCTGCCGGCGGTCTCCTGGCGTCGGCGGTACGACCGGCGAGTCCCGCCGACCGCGCGGGCATTCTGCCGGGTGACCTCATCACCGCCTTCGAGGGCGTTCGCGTCGTCTCC
>DASWDH010000269.1:0-1626 GCA_036395495.1 Polyangiaceae bacterium | reverse complement strand
GAACTCTCCCGCGTCTTGATCTTCAGCTATCCGGACGATCATCTACCCACGCGGCTGGCTTGCGGTGAGCTCGTAATCAATCTCCATTAGGACCGATCGTGACCGTTGCTCGGTCAAGCCTTTGCTCGACGAAGTCGATGGAGTTCGGGCGAAACGTCCCGAAGGTGGCAGGTTGATCGAGACTCCCGAGCCGTGGATGGTTCTACCGTCCCCACGCGATCACGGCGGCGAATCCACTGACGCTGTTCCTAGATTCGATCCCTAGTCGGGGGGCGAGGGCGCGACGCAACCGGCGCGGTCAGGTCGCGCTCGGGGTGCTGCGCATTGGAGCGGCAGAGCATCCAAGGGCAGGCGTCCATTCAATCATCCATCGGCACGGGCGGCTCGCCACGGGCCGTCATGACGTACACGTGCTCATCATCGAAGCGATAAAGGATCCAAACATTGTGCCCGGCCACTCTTCGCACGTACGCGCGCGTGGGCGCAAAGCGCGTCTCATCATCAGCCACTCCCGGAAGCTGTTCGGTCTTTACGAGAGCACCGATCGCCGCGAACACCGCACGATACGCCGCCGACCGGCCTGGATTCCAAGCGAGGTCAGGCTTCGACGAAAGGTTGCGCTCAGCCGCGGGACTCGTCCGGCCAGGGCGACTCTCCGGTTGCGATGCAGCGCTCGAGCTGTTGTGGCGGGTGACGAAGCTCGAGCAGGACGTGTGGAGCACCGTGAGTGCCTACGCGCCGAGCGGCGTCTCTCGGTAAGCTGGGCGAGCAGCCAGCGATCAAGCCGAGCAAGAGGACCGATCGTCGAGACGAGCGAAGATGTAAGCGGAAGAGCTACCCATCGGTGGAAGCTCATTTTGCGTTACAGACCTACAGAGGGCGTTGCACTCAACCGAAGTATTCGAAGTGGCCTGTTTTCCAGCCGCCGACGCCCCCAAGGTGGGACCTTCGCATCTAAAGAGTGTGCACACCGCATCCGATGTCGGCGTTCAGGCGGAGGACAGCGCCGAGGCGCTCGGCATCAAGCTCAACGCCGTGCACGCCCGGCTGCACCTCGCACGCGATAGTTGGAGGACGCGATGAGCGATCCGACGTCCGAGGACAAGGTGCTGCTCGAGGGGTCGCGAAGCGTGGCGAAAGGGGATGACCCTAGCCGAGTGAAGCGGAAGCTATTCATGCAGCTCGGCTTCGGCACCGGCCGAACGTCCGCAACTCCGGCTATGAGCGCCGGCGGTGCAGGAAGGTCGGCTGCAGCGACGACAGCTAGGGACGGCGGCGTGCTCGTCCCCGCCGCCAAACTGGCCATCGCCGCGCTCGTGGGGGCAGCGATCGCGACCAGCGCCATCGTCTTACACGTGTCGATCAGGAAGACCGGCTTGCCCGCCGCATCGACTCCGGGTAAGACCACGCTGCCGACGTTTCCTTCGACGGCAATCGAGGTCCCATTCCCTTCGCTCACCTCCGAGACCGAGCCTGCATCTCCCGCTGCCGGTCCGATCGCGGCACCGGGGCCCGCTGCGTTGCGGTCGGGCGCGCTTGCGCGCAGTCGGGAGGCGCCTCTGTCCGAGCGCGGCGTGCACGACCGCGCTCCGAGCGCGCCGCTCGTGCCGGCGTCGACATCGGTCG
>DASWDH010000268.1:0-20690 GCA_036395495.1 Polyangiaceae bacterium | reverse complement strand
CCCGTACCTCGTACTCGGCGCCGACGGTTCCGCGAACGATCGCCGGATCAGGAGCCTCGTTCAGTCCGACCAATTCGCTCGGGTAGAATTCGAGCGCGAAGCGATAGCGCGAGCCACTCTCAAACTCGCCATAATTTCCATCCTGGATAATCCACGCTGCAAGGCCCACACGAAGGATCATGTCGGCCACCACGCAAGGTACAGGGCTTCAGATGCGACCGATAGTCGGCGCGCTCGGGACAGGGTCATGCTGCGTCCTCGACCAGTGTCGACAACTCTTTCTCCCGGAAGAAAAAGTCGTCGAGCTCGAGTGCCGATGGCGTCAGCGTTCGGTGGTGTTCGGGCGAGCCCTCCTGATCGCCGTCCCAACAAGCGTAGAGTTCGATGGTACCCACGCGCGCGAGTTCCACGCGAAGATACTCGGCGAACTGGGTCAATGAACGGCGACGCAGCTCCAATTCATCGGGTTCGTAGTTGTCGCGCGGGTACTCGCCATATTGGAAGCCACAGCCGCACCCTTCGTGGGAGCCGGCGTAGACGACACTTTGCTTCTCGAACTGGCACCTGACGCGCTCCTCGTCTGGAGCGGGGGCGGAAACGTAGAAGCCCGGGTCGGCCTCGTTCCAATCCACCATCCGAAGGGGCTGGTCGGCGGCAAGGTAGATCATCATGCACATCGCGACGTGTGGACATCGTACTGGTGTTCAGCGGCCGGTGCCAGCGAACGGATGCCGACGATCGACCGCTTTCATGGTTGCGGCTGACGCGTCGTCGGCTCGGTGATCGCAGCCGCGACCGCAGTCGAGGTCGCGCTCGAAACGGAAACGAAGGGTGGCCAGCTCTTGCCTACCAAGGCAGTCTGGTCCCCATAGACCTCGAGGCCTTCCAATCGGCTCCTTCGAAGAAGGTCGGCGTGCCGACAGGGTCTTCGGCGAGCCACTCGAACACGAAAAACTCGAGGCCGATGATAAGCCAATCGAATCCCGGAACGGATGAACGTTCAATGGTAAGCGAGTGGTAGTTTTCCTCGAACCACGCCACCCGCAATTCACATCGCTCGTTCGTCCTCAAATGGACATCGAACCGATACCTCTCTGGCATGGGTTGTCGCCGCAGGTACGCGATGAATCCATCCATCAGAACGTCAGCGTCCACGGGCTGCCGCATATTCCGAAGTCCGACGTGGTCGCGATGGATCCGACGCACGCCAGGCGATGGCTGGACATCGGAAAGCAGGCCCTCGCCCTGCTCAGCAAGGCGCCGCGCGATGCGCTCGTCCGTTCCCCCGTAGCGGATGCAACCCACCTCGGAGCGGATCATCGTGAGCAGCATTCGGTCGACCTCGTCGTCGTTCCGAGGCTGGCGCTTCACAAGGCAGTGCGATTCGGCGTCTACGTCAAAGAGGTCGGGCGCAGTCACTTCCGGAATTCCGCAAGCTAGGCAGCATCCGGCTTCAACATAAAACGGACCGGGCGCGCTTCTATGAGGTCGTTCGCGAGGCATGGCGTCGTCTGGCCAACTTACCGCGTTCAACTGCGAGCGCCAGAGGGCGCCGAAGGCCGACCAACAACCTTTTCAGCTGCAGCGCCAGCAACGCCTTGTTGGCGCCCTTGGCTTACACCTTGCTTCTTGATCGACTCCGCCGTTCGCGCTGATGCGTCGCGTGATCGACGGGATCGGAGCACCGATAGGCACGCAATACTCGTTCCGAGTGCGGCGCCGATATACGCCCCAGCGTGGGCGCGCTGGACGAACAGGAAGGCATCGACGTCTGATTCGCTCAGCACTCGACGGAGCTCATCACCGAGTCCCTGAACATCCCAGTTCGTCGAGAACACCGCGATGGGCGCGAAGGCCGCCGCGAGTGCAATCGGCACCAGCGCGTGCGCCAGCAACTCGACGACTCGAAGGCTTGGCAGTGAACTGCGGCTGGTATTTGCCAAGAGCAACACGCCCCCGAGCAGCAAACCTGCGGAGCATCCTGCGCGTGCACCAAGATCTGCGACATCACGGACGAACTGCTGGGGGTCGACGCTCGACAGTCCCTTGCCAAGCTCGAAGTAATGAGCCGAAATACGCGACGTGACGAGGTCGTTGCACGCGCCGAAGGCAGCGCCGAGCGCGCTCATGACGACCCATGCCCCGTACTCCTTCCACCGCCGTGCGCGAGCTCCAACGACGACGCGTTCGACCGCGGCGACCAGCACGAGCACGGTCATCACGGCGATTCCGCGCGTCCAGAAAGGGACTTGGTAGAGCCAGCTCATGCCCCGAGCTCGAACGAATACCCGGGCACCTGACAGCACACAACGTGTCCGCCGATGCTGAGCGTGACCGCGATCACGAACATGGCAGCGCATCCGTTCCATTGTGCCGACCGTTTCAGAGTTCGCGTCACGATCAAGCTCGGAGCAAGGAGCGTGCCTTACGGCGAGCGACACGTGCGATTGCGTCTTTGTCAGCAAGCCGAATCGCAGTCTGTGCCACTGTGGCGCGAACGGACGGACATGCCCGGGCGCTGCACGACAACCTGGCAGGCATGCTGCGGCGCCCGCCGGCCGGACTCGTTCAGTTCTTCTTCGCGTTTTGTCCGTTGGCGATAGCCTCCGCCCTATTGGCCGCCTCCGATTCGCTGCACATCGGCAGAAAGGAAAGTAGTATCCTCCAATGACTGATTCCCGCCGAGAGAGAAGAGAGAAACGGCCTCTTGACCGCATGAGATACTTTGGCGCTCTTGGTGTTTGTCTGATGGTCGGTGCACTCAATTGCAGTCATTCGCCAGTTGCGGCCTCCAACGTCGCGAAACCCGGTTTCGGCGTGCCTCAGGAGCCAACCGTGTGCGCTAAAACCGAGCTACAAAGTTGCTCCGAGGTTGGCACCAATGACTTGTCCGGGATCCGCTGGGACCCAGTCCGGGCGTTCCCCCTATGCAAAGAGAGTTGCGATCACGGCGATCTGCATGCATGCACCTTCCTCGGATCTTTCTATGAAAGGGGACAAGGAACTGAGCGTGATCTCAGTCTCGCTCTGGAGCTCTACAAGCGTGGTTGCGAAGCCGTCAAGCCGTTTGGTTGCACGAATCTCGGCAACATGTATCTCCGAGGTAAGGCGGGCGCGCCGGATGCGGCGCGCGCTGCGGCACTTTACAAATACGGTTGTGATAGAGGTGAAGCGACGGCATGCACCAACCTCGGTTTCATGTACGTGAGAGGTACTGGGGTGGCGCGCGATCCTGTACGTTCCGTCGCGCTATACAAACAGGCTTGCGACGCGGGCGAACCTCTCGGTTGCACGAAACTGGGGACGGCATACGAGATGGGCCAAGGCGTCACGGAGAGTTTCGGTCGCGCAGCGGAGCTATATGCCACCGCGTGCAGGCTCCACGATCTTCCCGCTTGTGCACGCTTCGGATACATGCACGCAAAGGGCGCGGGTGCTGTGCAGGACGCCATCGCGGCGGCGAACCTCCTGAGGCAGTCGTGCGATTGCGAGATCGTGGCGGGTTGTTCGGGGCTCGGAGTCATGTACGTTGTGGGAGCGGGCGTCGCCAAAGACGAGGTGCGCGCGCAGTCGCTTTTCGAACGGGGCTGTGATGGCGGGGACGCTGAGGGATGTACGTACCTCGGAATGGTGTACGCTCGTGGGCTAGGCACGAAGCCAGACGCGAAGCGCGCTGCGGAGCTGTTTGCCGAGAGCTGTGAGCGGGGTCACGTGCATGGTTGCTACGAGCTCGGCCTTCTCTACGAGCGGCGGGAAGGGGTCGTCCCGGACGAATCCGGAGCTCCGAAGTTGTTCAAATTCGCTTGCGATCAGGGCATGCCCGACGCGTGCGTCCATTACAAGAAATTGTCCGGCGGGCCACAATAGCGATCCTCTAAGACCGCCGCACCCTCGCCACTTGCAGTTCGCATAACTTTGTCCCCGCTGCGATCGGCTCTCGCGAGCGTCGCGGTCAGATCAGTCACGCGAAGACCGAATCGCAGCACGCCGATTTCACGCTCTCCCCGTGAATACAGTTCGAGAATCGCGGTGTCGAGGCGAAACCAGTAGTGGCGCGGCCTCTTCCCGTGCTGTTCCTCTCGGGCGACGACGCCCGACGCGGCCTCGTAGAACGTGCGAGAGCGCTCGATGTCGCAGCCAGGGACGACGAGAGAGATAGCGGAGGCTGTGCTCATTGGTGAGAAGAGCTCCGGCAAATTTGTACGCCCACGTATCAACATCGTTCAGGCCTACCGCGGCCGTCCCTGTCAGGACGCCGCAACGCGGCCAGGTTCTCGCAGCCGTCACGTAGCGCGACGCCATTGCGCCAGAGGGCCGAGCCAGTTGCTTTAGGGGGCGTGGTCGGCTCCTTTCGAGCTTGTGGTGCGCCGAAACTTGCAACCTAGGTCGTTGTCTCCGAGGACCAAGACGTCACCGTCGACGGAGAGCTTCATAACGGGATCTTGCTGAAGATTGTAGGTTCCTTCACAGAGCACCGCGTACGAAACGCCGTTCGTCTGCCGGGCCACCGGCGTGCACCCTTTGGGTTCGCAGCCTTCGAGACGGTCTCCGGACCAATCGACGAATCCCTGTCCTCGTTCGATCCAAACCCTCGCAGGGCTCTCACGAACCTTGCACCCGTCCCAGTTCTGAACGCACTGGATCAGGGAGTCCGTAAGCCGGCACAGACGACGTGCGTTGGTATGCTTGCCGGCGCTTGCAGCGGCCCCGTAGGGAGTACAATCGAACAAGTCCCAGTCGCCGATGAACGAAGCGGGCAGCGGTAGCTTGACTGCCCCAGCGGTCTTTTCTGTTTCGTTCGGTAACTGCGGACTCAGGCAGGCCGCAGACGATAAAGTCGTGACAGCCGCATAGTACCACCACCAGCGGCCACGGATCGTTGCCCGTCTCGTTCCGTTTGCACCGCCTCGGGCGCATGGTCCGAGTTTAAGCAGCGACAGTTCGCGCATCGTCGTAGAGCTGGCTGGGCATTGTCCACTCCGTCGTTCCACGTGTCTACTCTTTGCACGTTCACCGCTCTCGTGAGAGGAAATCTGCGACCAGTAGGTCCGCCGGTTGCCGCAGCCCTAGAAGAGACGCCTCCCGCGCCGCCGCTACCACGCGCGGCTTCAAATCAATTTCGTGCCGTTCAGCGTCAGGCCCGGCAAGGGCTTTTAGTTTAGGAGCGATAGCGACAGAAGGCGAAGACGGCAGCCGACGTCGCATCGACTCCACCGCAGGACGACAGGCCGCGCAAAGCGCGCACGCAGTTCGGGCCTACGGAGCAGCCGAAGCTGCCGATCGTCGAACAGCTCTTCGAGTTGGACGCGCCCGATCGCACATGCCCGAGCTGCGGCGGCGAGCTTCGTCGATGGCCGATCAGTTCGACACGTCGGAAATGATCGACGTCGTCGACGTGAGCTACCGGGTCGTGAAGGTGAAGCAGCAGAAGTACGTCTGCCGTTGCGACGGCTGTGTGGAGACGGCGCCGGGCCCCGAGCGTGCGACGCCCGGCAGCCGATACTCGCTTGCGTTTGCGATCAAGGTCGCCGTCGACAAGTATTGCGATCACATTCCTCTCGCGCGACAAGAGCGCATCCTGTCGCGGCACGGGCTTGCACAGCTACGCGTGCCTTCGTCTACGCGCAAGATCGGAGGACGTTGGGACTTGTTCGGTGAACCTGGCGAGCCCGGTTCTGCAATTGGAGCAAGGGTGCGATGTGCGCTCCGATGATTTTCTTCAGGCCGTGCGCCAGTTCTCGATGGTGAGACCAAACGGCTTCATGCGTTGGTAGTGGTCGACGTTCGCGGTTGCGAAGGTGAGTCCATGAGCGATCGCCGTCGCCGCAATCAGCACGTCCGCCACGCCCACAGGCAATCCACTCCGCAAAAGCGCCCCGCCGATCTCCCCCGCGATCCGCGCGCACTCGGCGTCAAACGCTAGAACGTCGGCAAGCTTCGTCCACTCCAGAAACTTCTGAGCGCGGTCGAGCTGGTTCGCCTGGTGCCGGCCGCGGACGATCTCGAAAACCGTGACGACGGAGATCGTGAAGCGACCGTGATCTCGAAGATAGGCATTGGCACGGTCCACGACGTGGACGTTCTTGCCACGGAGAAAGTCCGACAGAATGTCGGTATCAACGAGCGTTCGGGTCATCGCCCGTGCGCCATACGTCGGTCGACCTTAGCTGCTGGACGCGTGCACGGAAGGCCTCGAAGTCGGCGTCGCTCTCGTCGGACCAAATGGATTCGACGGGACTGACCTGCTGCGGTCCCACTTCCGCGGCGACTTCATGAACGACCTGTTCGACCACTCGCAGCCGCTCAGCTGGGGGGAGTGCTCGAAGTTGCTCGAGGATCTGCTCTGCTTTGGCCACCACTGTCACGCTCCGTGTCCGAGTATAGCAGCCCGCGCCCCGATATGCCGGATGGTATGGTTGGGTTCCTTCGCAGGTCCCGACGACAGTCCCAGGCGGATTGAGCCGAGAACCATCTAAGGTCAGGAATTCCTGTCGTTACTCTTCGGCTGCATTGCTCTCGCCAAAGCTCCGCCGACGACGGCAGCTGCCTTCGCCTGGGCCGCGTCTACGAGTTCGGCATATCGAGCCGTCGTCGCCTGATTTCTATGGCCCAGCAGTTTACCGATCGCGATCCTTTCTTGGATCGAGGCGCGCTCGGCCATTCCTCTTTTGGGCTCAGAACTGATCAACTACCCACCGCCGAGCCAGTAGCGGTACGCCTCGATCCATTCGGCACCGACAGGGGGCGGCGACGGCAGCGGTACATCACCAATTCGTAGGAGCATCGGTAGGTACACCGGCAGAGCAAGGAACAGCGTGTCGAGGTCCCTTTGTCAAAATCGACGGCGAGCAACCAGCATGTCTCGTCTTCCAGCAATGGGTAGACGCCCATGACGTGCCGGCCCTGCAAATGGTCGAGCACCGCAGCGTCGTTGACCTCGATAAACGCTTGGTTGCCGCAGTCCCCGCACTTGATCTTCGGCAACTCGCAGAGTCCGCGAACGAACTTGTTTGCGCAAAGCCGGCGCATAGCCCGGCTTCCCAGTTTTCTTGCTGACGAAGCGAGTCGGAAAGACGTCCACGCGCCCGCGGAATAGCTGACGGAAGAGTCGCAGCTTGGCGGCAGGTGTATCCGGTCTTGGTGCCGTCGGCAGAACCGGCAGGGGCACGCGGATCTCCGGCACTGCATCGGTGGTTGCGACCTGACTCTTGAGGGTCGCAAGTCGCTGTTGAATCTTCGCGCGTTCGGCATCGAGCGAGGCGAGTCGCGCCTCTTCTTTCGCTATCACCTCGAGCAGATCGTTCTCGGGTCGCGCCCGTTCAGATCGTAGGTTGTCGTTGACGCGTTTCACCCGCTCCTCGTTGCCGTTATCCCTCCCTCGCGGTTCTCTCTTGGCATGGCGGTGTCGCCCATTCTGATCAAGTTGCCGAGTGTCGCTCGTAGGCCAGGATCATGACGGATGCCGACTCGACCCGTCGGATCTCAGCCATGGCACTCGCCTCTAGTCAATCACGTTCGCGCGGGAGGCGTACCCTCCTCCTTTCGAAGGACAAGCCGATGCCTATCATTGGTGGTTCGCTCTTTTGGCTTGTCATTCACGATCGCAACCTCATTGCGGTCGCGCATGGCCCAGACGAGGTGCGCCAACTCCACCTTCGTGATGTGACGTTTCTCCAGGACGCGGGGCCACACCTTTTGAAACAACACCTTGCCCCCTGCAAGCAGAGCCAGCACATCCGCTCCCGCGCAACGCAGTCCTTGCGCGTGGAGCGATTCGTATCGGGGATCCGTTGTCGGGTCCATGGTGTCGAAAGAGAGTTGCCGGGTCTTAGCTTCCTCCGCCCTCCGCGAGGCGTCGCCGCGAATCGATGCGGCCTCCTCGCCGATCACTTTGCGCTCGATGTCTCTGAAGAGCTCGATGATCGCGGGGTGACGTCCACCAACCACGAGACGGAATTTTGTGCGCTCGACGGTCGGGTGCGGGATGGCAAGGTCGGCGGCGTAGTCGAGCTTGCCTTCCTTTTTTAGGCGAGCACGATACAGATCGAAGAGACCCTCCTCGTCGAGACCCCTCGGGAGGTCCTCCTCGGCCAATCCGAAAAAGTCTCGCATCTGTCGTCGGAGAAATTCGCGAGGGTCGTCTTTGAACCGATTGATGTGATCGAACATCACGTTCACGAGAACGTCTCGACGGTCCATCCCGAGCAATGGGGCGATGAACTGCATGGCCGCTCCCTTCCAGCCCGTCGGATCGACGTTACACGTTGTCGTCCGAGCTCATCGATCTCTGCACCGGACGAGTCGTACTCGCCGCCGCTCGCTGGCCAAACGTTCCACCTCTTCGCAAGAGGCGCCACCCGCAGGTCAACAGCTTCATGCACATCATGCGCGATCTCATGAGCGAGCTGCTCGAGAGAAACTGAACCTGCGCGAGCAGGATCAACCGAGGGTATCGGCTACTCTCGGGGATACCCGAGGTTGTCGCCCCAGCAGTGAACGCGGTGGTCGGGGGTGAGACCGCAGCCGCGATTGAAGCCCGCTGTGATTTCGATGAACACCTGGTCTTGCGGGGGCGAAAAGATGCCGAAGGAGCTCCAGCAGATCCCGCGCCCGTCCGGTCGTATCCCGCAGGCGAAATCACGGGAGGCGCCGACCCTGACGAGTCCCCCGTAGAAGGGCTCGGGCGTCTGGCTCAATGCAGAGCTTCCGGAACACGTGAGTTTTCCCGATGCTTCGAGCCCACACCATCCCGAACTCGGCGAGGGGATGAATTGGATGAACGGGGTCGACGGGACCTTGTCTGGAGAGGGTCCGAAACAAGTCGGCGTACCGGGTGTGCCGGTGAGTCCGCAAACCCGCCCGGCGACGCTCACGTCTACGAAGTTACCCGGATAGTTGGTGACGGAGCTCGCGTCCTTCCAGCAGTCGATGGAGCCATCGGATCGCAGACCACAAGTGCGATCGTAATCGGATGCGATTTGTCGATACATCCCTGCGAGTACGTAAGAGGCCCCTACTTGTTGCCAACAGCGCACCGTGCCGTCCGTCGTAAGCGCACATGCATGGTAGGCGCTCAGCGCGACGCCTAGGAAATTTCCATCGGGCTTGTTGGCCGAGGCGTTGCCCCAACAGTTCAAGCTGTGGTCGCTCCGCACGGCGCACAGACCTCCCGACTCTTCTGAGATTTCGTGTCGCGGGGGTGCGGCCTCGAATCGGCAGCGCGAAGAGCAGCCATCTCCGTTTTGGGTGTTTCCGTCGTCGCACGCTTCGTATCCGATGATGGGTCCTGCGGTACTCATCACGGGTCCGCGTTGGACGATGCCGTCGCCGCATGGCGGCATCCGTGGGGACGAGCCGTTGCCCGCGAGCGCGAATGCGCCGATGTCCGGCGGCGCCTTGCGCGACACGCCCTCGATGTCCTCCAGAGGCGCGCTCACCTCGGTGCCGTTCGCGGCTGCGGGCGAGCCTGCTTCGAGATGGAAGTCTTCCGCTCCACGAAAAATCGGGTCGGCGCTGAAGTTCCCGGCGAGTCCCGTGAATTGACCGCTCGCGATCATGTTATTTCGAAAGTCGTAGACGCGTTCGACCTCGGTGCCTTCGCCGAAATCCAAGTCGTTGCTGAAAAAGACATTGTTGAACCACTTGGATGGCGCCGCCGGTCCGGGCAGCCCGAGAGCCCCACGATTGGCGGCGAAGGTGTTGTTGATGAATTCGAAGCGAGCCTTGGAGTTCGTCGAGAATGGGTGGTAGTCGAGCTTGACGGCTAGGCGGTTGCGAGCCAGCACGTTATTCTCGACGCGAATGCAATAATCCTCACCCGAATCGGCGGGTAGGTCGATGGTGAGCGCGCCTTCTTCGCCTTCTTGACCGAGGAAGGAATTGCGCGCAACGCTTGCCGCGAAACGCACGCCGACCGTGCTCGACCCGAGGCCCAAGCCCCCCCGTCCGTTGTTTCCACCAAATACGTTATCTTGCACGCGCACGGCGACGCCCGCCCAGGTCTCGACATAGATTCCCCAACCCTCATCGACCAAGGACGTGCTCGGGCCACAGTCGCGAAACGCGAGATGGTCGATCCAGATTTCGCCAGCGGGGGGCACTTCGCCGTTGATGATCAAACAGGCCCCGGTGATGACGGTCGATTCGCGACCACGTTCGCTCGTCAAGCGAAGTCTTTGAAGGGACTTGTTCTGCGCGATGCGCGCGCCGCGGTACCTTCCCGGTAAGAAGCTGATGGTGTCCCCGTTTTGGGCCGTGCCGAGGGCGCCGTCCAAAGATGCGAAGCAAGGCGAGTGTCCTTCGCAACCCGGATCGTCGTCGACGTAGATCTTCCGACCAGCCGCCCACTGTCTCGACTCGGGGGCCGCGGAGCAGGATTCCACCATTGTTCCATTGCCGCCCATTGCGCCACTGCCACCGTCATCCGCGCCGCCGGCGGCGCCTGTGCTCGGAGCGGTCCCTCCGGCCCCCGTGGCCCCCATCGCTTCGGTGGACCCCCGCATCCCCAGGGCATCG
Source organism: Polyangiaceae bacterium (assembly GCA_036395495.1). Taxonomy (GTDB): domain Bacteria; phylum Myxococcota_A; class Polyangia; order Polyangiales; family Polyangiaceae; genus DASWDH01. Next base: position 10,175 of record DASWDH010000268.1, on the reverse strand, counting down.
AGTCCCGTACGCCCCCCGCACGCCGGTGCAACCAACGCCAGCACAACGACGACTTGCGATGCGAATCTCGAAACTTTCATGCTTTCGACATGACCCGCCATCGCGTGGTATCACACCGCTACTGGGCAGGCATGATCTAGCTGCGAACGAGCCAGACAAGGACGATGGCCACGACGACCACCGCCCCCGGCAGGTTTCACTTGCGGCATGGTGGCTTGCCGAACGGCGGAAGCGCGGCTGGCAGTCCCGATGCGAAGCGAATGGTCTGCTGTTTGGCCATCGGGATTCGCCCTCAGTGGTGTGTGCTACTGCGCGACGAGGCGGAGCGCAGCATGGCAGCCGCTCGCCATACCGACGATTGATTGGTGGCGGTAACTCGTGCTGCCGCGCGAGACAGATGTCTCACTGTTACATGTGACGGCTTGCAGTTCGGACAGATGCAGGCTGAAGCGTCGCGCACCACCACCGACGCGACCTCGAGCAGCCGATCGCCATCGAATACCCGAGCGTCCCGGACGATGAACAGCTCGGACTGCCGCGGCGGAGCGGGTCGGGGGCGGCAGGAGAGAAACAAAAGCAATTGGGCGAAAAGGAAGAGGCGACTCATTCTCGAAAATTGCCATGGCCCGCAAGCATCGCCCAGCGGTGATATCGGCCGTTGCGGAACAAGAGTCCGACGCTATGGCGCGAATCCAGTCTGGCGAGCAGGCTGAGATGACGGATCATCTAGGAGCCGACAGTCCGATGTTCAATCTGGCGACCCAGAATTCCGATCACCGTTCGCCGTCATCTTGGATGCCCGCAATCCGCTTCAGGTCGCCGACCGCCTCCGAGTAGGCGATCGGCGGTACATCGCCGAGTGCAACGATACGGCGATCCTCCTCGGTCTTCGGCTCGTCGTAGACGTAGCTGCCGACCTGGACGCTCCCCGTTTTCACGAAACACGCGTCTGTGAGCGTCCCGTCGGCGTCAAGGCCGGCGCCGATGAAGAAGCCGTCGAGTTTGAGGATTACGTCAACGCCTGCCCCAGGAAAGTACTTCATGTACGAACCGATGCCGCCGCCGTCGGTGACGGAGCCGCGCGTCCAGCCGAGTCGCTCGGCGCGTCCCTTGAAGGTCATCGCGTTGAGCCTCGTGCCGGAATAGTCGCGCAGGATGCGGACTGCGCGCCTGTTGGGGTCGACCCGTTCGACGTCGCGGTCGAGCTGGGGAAACGGAGGTTCGACCTCGTGATCGACGAGGTGGCTCTTCCACGCGACGAGTTCGGACTCGCTGAGCTCGAGCGGGTGCACGATTCCGACGGTGCCCGTCTGCGGCAGTTCGCATGGTTCGTTGTTCGCCGTCGTAAGCGTTCGATCCTCGAGGGCGCGAAACGCGAGGGTCCTTCGACCCGACTCGTCGTAGCGTGCCCATACGAGCCGGACGGCGAACGGCACGAGAAGCGGGTGCAAGAGGAAAAGCTCGCCGAAGCGGACCGAGGTCCAGCGGCGCTGCCTGACAAGCTGCGTCTCCATCCGCAAGAACTGCGCTTTTGCGACTTCTCGCAGCGCAGCGACGAGCTCCTTCATCTCGACGAGCCATTTCTTGGCTGCCGACTTGGGCAGACCGCCGACCGCGCGATTCTTCGTCAGATCGGTGTAGTAGAGCTTGAAGTCGAGGCCGATGCGCACTTCGATCGGCTTGTCGCCAACGGTGAGCACGCGCGCCTTACCGGCTTCGAAGCCGAGCCAAGGAACGACGCGATCGCCGAGCTCGTCGGGATCGATACCAAGGCGCTCTGCGGCCGAGGCAAACGCATTGGCGCCCGCCCTGCCGACGTTCTTCATCTTATTGCGATAACGAATCGAGATCGCGTCGACCGCGAGCAGGGCGGCATCGGTTCCGAGCTGCGCGAGGGCCTCCACGGCGTATTCGGCGAGTTTGCCGCGGTTTTGGTCGGCCCACTCGCGAATCTGCGTCACGAGAACGGTGACGAGAAAGTCGTCGCCCAGGCAACCAGCGATCGCGAGTGCCCAGCGGTCGTTCGCCTCGGCACCCGAGGCGACGAACCTTTCGAAGACCGCACGTGCGAAGGGCGCGCTGGAGGCTCGATCGAGAAGTGCATACATCGGCCGCGCTTCGAGATCCGGTGCGATTCCACGCGCGCGCGACTGGCGGTAGCAGAGGTAACGGACTTCTTTCAGCGTGAGCGGCGCGCCGTCGTTCCACTTCAGGGCCGGTAGACTCTCCTCGCGAAGCCACTCGGCGACGGGGCTTGCGAGTTTCGCAGCGGCACTTTCGATTCGTGCCGCAATGTCGGCCCGCGTGGGGACGCGGCCTTGACGCGCGTGGACCTCCTGAAGCGCCGTGAGGATCGCGTCCCGAACGTCGTCGTTCGACTCCCGCTCGAGGCGGAGCTCGAGCTGTGCGATCGCGGACGGGCTCCCGATGGCATCCAATACGAGCACGGCGGCCGAGCGCACGTCGGCCTTCTTGTGCTCGAGTCTCTTCGCCGCAGGCGCGACGACCGATTCTTCGAGCCGCGCAAGGGCGCGGGCCGCGGCCTCCCGAACGAGTTTCGATTTGTGCTCGAGGAGCGACCAGAGCTCCGGCTCGACGAGGCCTGGTTTCCAGCCGGCCGCAATGCGCGCAAAGGTGACGACCTCGTCGGCGGAGGACCCGGCGAGACCCGTTCGAAGTTCCTTGACAATGCGCGGCTCGAGCTCGGAGAGATCGAGCTTGATGAGGTGCCCGACGACCTGCGCGCACAGCTCGCGATGCTCGAGAGCCGCCATGAAAACTGGCACGGCGTCGCGACCGAGCTTGGCTGCGGAGTCAACGATCCAGCGCTCGTAAGGAAGATTGCGATTTTTCGTTCGCTCGAAATGTCGAACGAGGTCCGGGGCGGCCTCCGCGCCGAAAGCATCGACCATGAACGCGCCGATCGGGCCGTCGTTGTTGTTGGCCGATGGCCCGACGAGCGCGCGTCGCGCAGCCTCGAGCGCTCGTCCCCGGTGCTTGACCGGATCGAACTCGAAAAGGGCGCGCGCCTGACGGAACTTCCACCAAATGTCCGGCTCGTCTTCGAACGTCGCGACGAGCTTCGCTTCGTAACGGTCGCCTGTCGCTCGAAGGATGCTCGTGAAGATTTCCGCCGACACCTCCGTCTTCTTGCCCCGCGTCAAGAACGCGTCGATGAGCTCGGGAAGACGGCCAAGGCCGAAGTTCGTCACCAGGTCCGCGAACCTCGGCAGGTGCTCGCCCCACTTGCTGGCCGGACGCACCATCGCTTTGCGCAGCGACTCGGTGCTCGCCGAAAGCAAATAGCGACCCGCGGACGTCGGTTTCGAATTGTAAACGATATTTCTTACCTCACACAGGATCCATTTACAAATTGCGCTTTCGTCGAAGTCCAATTGCTTGAGCTCTTGGACGACAGGAGCGAGCAGATCGTCCCCTCCCTCCTCGGCCTCGAGCTCGTGGCTCACCCAGGAGCCTAGGGCCGAGAGGCCGTCGGCTTTCGCCATCACGCGGGTGAGCCTGCGATCGTGATCCGTCCAGCGAGTTGAGTGTTCGAGCGCGCTGACGATTCTCCCCCAGACGAAGTCGTGCGACGGGTCAGGGCGAATCCTTTTGAGCACGGCGACGTCACCGGATCGGACGTATTGCTCTGCCGCCTCCAAGGTCGACGCGTTCCCCCAACCGCGGGCTTTCAACATGCGAAACGCTTCGAAGATCTTGTCCAATGGAGGTCTCCCGATCAGGTCAGTTTTGCAGAGGCTCGTTGTACGGCAGAAGCGACGACACATAGGTGCACGATCCACGCGGAATCGAGCAGTGCTCCCGCTTGGGTCGCGAGTGTCGGCCCGGTCCGTTTCATCCTCTCGAGTCCATTCGCGCAATGGGTCAAGCCGAGCGCCTTCGAGCGGGCGCTGAGCTCGGTCAGCGCAGGCCATCCGCGATAGGCGCGAAGGCCGGCGGATGCGGCGGATTCGAGCTCGTTCCAGATTGACGATAGAACGCGATGAACTTGGTTGTCCTCGCCGGTGACCGGCACGTCGTCGGTTTCGAGCTCCAATTCCTCGCTGTTCGGATCCTCGGCGGACGGTGGGAGCGCCTCGGACGCCCGCATCGGCAGCGCGTGCGAAAGACCCAGGCTCGTCGCGCCTGTGACCTCTAGGATCGCTATGGGCTCGAGCGCGAAGGAGCCGCGCAGGATCTCCAGCACGCCGAACACGCGCGCTCCGGCGCCCGGTGGGTAGGATTCGAGCGCGGCGATCGCTCGATCTGTTTCCGGTGATTGCCGCACGACAAGGGGTATGGCGCGGCCCGCATCGTCGAACACGGGACGCACGAGCTCCTGGCGCGTGCCGTCGAACACGGCAGGGCCCCACCTGGCCGGCTCGATTAGCACCAGCGATGCAGTCTCATCGCGATCGCGGAATCCGACTACGAGTGCTTTCTCGGCGATGGGAACGAGGTCGCTCCACGTGCGCACCGCCAGGGGTAGGGTTGCGAGCTTCGTCGGGCCCATCGAGACGGCGCTCGTGCCGGCGCGCGCCGACAGGCGGCCGCTTCGGGAACGCCATGCGGAAGGAAGGCGCATACGACTTGCGCTTGCCACGGCGGGAGACTGACAACCGGACCACGGTCCCGGCCCGGAGAACCGCGCCACCGGATCGAAGCCCGGCGTACCGATGGGCCGAGCTTCGGTCCAGGTGTTGTAGTGCGCCGATTTCGCGTCCCAGAAGTAGACGGTGACGCCGACGTATCCGCTCGCCGACCGCCACGCGCGCGCGCCGATGCCGGTGAGCTCGAGGTTGCGGACGGGCTCGTATCGCGAACGGTGGACTCCGACGAGCGCGGGGCTATTGCCACCGAGGGCTTGCGCGAGGGCGTGAACGGTTGCCGCGCGCGACAGAATGGCCTCGTCGGAGGCCCGCGCCGCACGATCGAGCCACGTTTGCCCCTCGTCGGCCAGCGCCCGCACAAAGCGCTCGAGAGCCGGAAGATCGACACCGTGCGCCGACGTGGCGAGCGTCCTCAGGCGCCCAATCATCGCCGGATTGAGTGTCGAAAGACCGTGCGCCACGAGTTCCTCCGTAACTGCAATGACTGATGCGCGCACTTCGTCTCGTGTTCGGGGTGCTTCGCTCGAAGCCAAGAGCGCATGTGTTGCGAGCGTGGGTGGCTCCGTTACGCCGTGCTCGATCTGCCAAGCGAGAACGGCGACCACGCGATGCAAGCAAACACGCGGAGCGTGGCAATCGCAAAGCATGCCCTCGAGCCCGCTTCCGGGCACGAAGGAGCACTCGACGTTCAGCTCCGAGATTCGAGCAACGAGCACGCGCGTTCGACGAAATGCGACGCTGAGCCCCCCCGAAAGCTCGCGCTCAGCCCGATCGAAGAGCGCCCTGCCTGCCCATTTTCGAATCGCTTCCTCTTCGAAGGCCGAGAGCTCCCCGTCGGGATCCGCCGGCGGGTCGGGGAGCGGAAGGGCGGCGGCGGCCACGAACATGATCGCGCTTAGGATATGGCGGCAAATGCCTTTCGCGGGGCAAGAGCAGCGCGCCTCGCTTGGCCTTTCGGATAGAAGGACCGTGCATCCCTCCACTTCGAGCTTAAGGCTCTCGTTCCGTTCGCCGACGAGCGTCGGCGCTCGACTCTCGAGGTCCTTGCGCGCCCGGCGGACGAGACCCCGGTTGGCGAGAGCGGAGAGAGCGTCGTCGTCGAGAAGGACGAACGTGCGCTGGAGCCGCGCGTAAAGCTCGCTCACGACAGCACCTTGGCCACCCACTCGGCGAGGTGGCGGGGTGTGAAAGCTCCGATCTCCGCGCCGGCATCGGCGCAAGCCTCGGCTATCTTGCGGTCGTAGCTTGGCTTGGCTTCGCGATCGAGCGCGGCCAAGCCGAGAACGCGGACGCCCTCGCTTCGAAGCTTGCGGATCGTCGCGAGCATGCGAATCGGGGGCCCTCCCTCGCAGAAATCGGTGACGACAATGACGATGGTGCGCGTCGGTTGCTCGACCAAGCTCGCGCAAGCGGCAAGAGCGCCCCCGATGTCTGTGCCGCCGCCGAGCTGGACGCTCATCAACAGCTCGGCTGGATCGTCGACGGTGTCGCTGAGATCGACGACTGAGGTGTCGAATGCCAACAGCTTGACGCGGACGGCAGGGAGCCTCGCGAAGATGCCTGCCATCACCGCGCTATGAATGACCGAATCGAGCATCGAGCCGCTGCAATCGACGGCGATGATGATTGTCCACGGGAGATGACGCTTCACGCGCGAACGAAACCACAGATCGCGTGCCAGTAGCTTCTTCCGCTCGACGTCCCAATGCTGAAGATTCGCCCGCACGGTGGCTCGGAAGTCGAGATTCTTCGCCGCTCGCATGCGCGTGCGCCGGGTACGATCGAGCCGGCCCCAAAGGACGGGACGGATGTCGCTCGAGAGACGCCGTCGCAAGTCGTCGACGACCTGGCGGATGATTTTGCGTGCGAGCTCGAGCGCGGGTCCCGTCATGAGCCCACGGAATGTCAGCAACGTTTTGAGCAGATCGTAGTTCGGCTCCAGCTTTTGTAGCGTTTCGGGATCGGTGACGAGCTCGCGCAGCCCGTAGCGATCGAGGGCGTGACGGGTGATCACTTCGCACGTGTCGGCCGGGAAGAGCCCGCGGACCTCGCGAATCCAATCGGGTACCGTCAGCGTGGAGGGGCCGCGGCCCGCGCCTCCGCCCGGACTTCCGCTGCCTGCGCGCACGCCGCGGCGCGCGTACTCGCGCCCATAAAGGTAGTCGAGCATTTGGTCCATGCGCGCCAACGACGCGTTGCCTTGGAGAGGCACGCGTTCTTCGGCGAAGCGTCCGAGCACGAGACGCCAGCGCGCCAGCGCTCGCGCATGATCTACGTCGCTCATTCCTCACCTCCCGGACGCCAGCCGTCTCGCTCGAGGATTTTTCCGACGAGCTCGTTCGTGCGCAGACCGAGCACGACGTCGGACTCGGTCGCATCGACCAGGAGAGCGGGTGCGAACGGCGATGCCCCGGCATACTGCGCGGCTGCGGCAGCAACGGCGTCCACCTCGCGTGGGGTCAAGTCGCTGAACGCAAGCCTCAGGTGGGGGAGTGCCGCGATGAACGTCTCCTCGGTGATCGTTCCTAGCGTTTCATGCACTGCAGAAACCACCAAAGGTTCCTGCCAACATGCACTCCGTGAGGTCCTGAGGACGCCCCGCAGGAACCGCGCGCCGTGGGCCGGATCGGCACGGCCCCCTGCCAAAAACCCGGACAACCTTCGTGCGAGATCGGTGCCGGTCATGGTCCCTTGCGCATGGAGCAAGCCGCACGCTGCGCCGAGAACGACCGGGTTACTCGTTTCGATCGTCGCGAGTTGGGCAAGCTGGTCGTCGCGCAGTTCGGTCGCTCCCGGAACGCCTTGGATCGAATCCGTCAGCACGGCCCACGCACAGAGACGATCAAGCGCGATGGCTTCATCGTCCTCGGGCGTATGAGCAAGCGTGGGCAGGAGAACAGCAGCTCGGGTCCACGCGGCGGCGACGATCTCCGAAATCCCTTCGAGGTCGTGGGCCTCGAGAGGCTCCCGGGACAATCGGAGGAGATCCAGGTCGCTCGCCGCGCCGACGACGGACACGAAGCTGGGATCATCGGCGACGAGCACCCCCGTTCTCTCGAGTAGCGCGGCGGCTTGCCTCTGGAGACCACACCTGCACCCCTCGAGCACGAGCCGCGCGGCGATGTCCGATCGGTGTCCTGCTTGCTCGGCATCAGCGAAGCGTTCCAGAAGCCATGCACTCGCTGCTTCTTCGAGCGTCGCGCCGTAGCGGGACTGCTCGATGAGGCGAGACTCTGTCGCGGGTTGCCATTGAAATCGCCACACCTCCTGCACCCGCTCGAGACCGCTTCCCGCGACGTAGTCCGGTCCGCGCACCCATTTCGCGAAGGGGACATCGAGGAGCCGAAGCCGGTAGAAGAAGCGGCTCTTTTCTCGATGGGTCGCGGATCGATAGAGATCGAGCGACGACTCTTGCTCGCGAGACGCATCAAGTGGGAGCTTGAGTGCCGCCGCCGTGCGCTCGAAGTCGCGGACCAGTGGTGGCCTTCCGGCTTCAGGGGGCACCTCGCCGATCCGGTCGCCCGCCAAGAGTTTGCGGGCTGTGGCGAGGACGAGCGCGCCTTCGACGTCAATCGATCCCTTTACGAACAGGGAACGAACGGCGTCGAGAAAATCTTCGCGCGTCGGCGACGCGTGCCCACGCAGCGCGGAAAGCCCTTGCATGTGCTGCAATGCGACGGCGGCCTCGGCGGCCGAAGGGCTACCCATCTGCGCGCGAACTTCGCGCGCCAGCTTCACGACGAGGTCGGCTGGGTCGCGGTTCTCCCACACGCGCTGGTAGAACTCGGGGGCCGGCATTCCGCTCGCATATCCGTTGAGGCTATCGAGCTGGATGAACCCGTAGCGCATGAGCGTGACGCTCGCATCTTCGGGCTTTGCGACTGGAGTCGGCGGAGGGGGCGCGCCCTTCGTCTCGGGGAGCGCCACGGTATGGAAGCCCCCGGTTACCACGACGACTGGTCCCCCGGCAAAGCGGGCGGTCGCTTCGTCGATCGACGCGCGCATCGCACTCTCGCGGACGTCGTGGATCTCGGCGTGCAGTTGTTCAGGCGAGTGATCTTGACGTGCGAGAGCGCACCAGAGCAAAACCTCGCGGAAGAACGAGGAAGAAGCCTTGCGTCGAAAGTCGTGCTCGAAGAGCGTGTCCCAGAGGTCGTCTGGATCACGAGCCCCCGCGCGCCGACACGCGGCGCGGAGCAGCCGGCTTCGAAAAAGGAATCGCTCGTCTTGGAGACTGAGGGCGTGCTCGCTCGACGGGGCCTGGCCGGCGGGAGAGGCCGCTCCTTCCGCGACCACCATCTCGGGATAGGTGAGGTCGATGAATTCGACCTCGGCACCCAGCGATCGCGCGGCGCGCACGGCAGCGAGCTCGGGCGAATAGTCGCAGAGCGGATAGTACGCGCCGTGCCGGCGAGGAAGGCCGGATCCGCGCCGGTCGACATAAGCCGTGTAGATGGCAATGGGAGGCTTGGTGCGTGGGTCGACGAGGTAATCGATCAGCGCAGTGGCATCGCGCGGCCCCTCGATGAGAACCGCTTTCGGCTGAATCGTCTCGATGACCCGCTCGACGTGCCAGGCGCACGCCGGACTGTGGTGCCGAATGGGCAAATAGACGATGGGTGCATTCAGATCGAAGAGCGGCGGTGCCGCGCTCGCGTCGGGCAACGATGCCGCGAGCGGCTCCGTCACGGCAATGCCTTCTTGGCTTTCGCGAGATCCGCCCAAAGGCCGCGACGTTCGCTACTACGCCGCGCCACGACGATGCTGAAGTATTGCTTGAGGCGCGCCAGGTCGTCGGCGCTATCCTTCATCACGGCGCCTCCCAGGTGTCGAGCGATCTCGAGCGGTGTTAGTCGCTTGGACCCGTAATAGAACGCGTCGAGCCCGGCGCTCATCGCGACTGCAACGGCTTCGGCCGTCGACATGACCGTAGTAGGCCGCTCGACAGCAATCCCTTCGGCCGTGGTCCCTGTCCGCAAGTCCTGAAATGCCGTGACCAGCACCTCGACGACGTCGCGGTCCATCTTGATGCTCACCCCCGCCTCGCCGAGCAATTTCGTCGCTTCAGCGTGGACCAATTCGACCTCTGCATCGAGATCGGCAATCGGGTGGACGGTTTCGAAATTGAACCTCCGCTTCAGCGCGCTCGACATTTCGTGCACGCCTCTGTCTCGAATGTTCGCCGTCGCGATGACGTTGAAACCTGGACGCGCAAAAAGGAGACGGTGGTCCCCCTCGAGCTCGGGAACGGTCATCAGTTTTTCAGACAGGATGCTCACCATCGTGTCCTGCACTTCGGGAGGGCAGCGCGTGATTTCTTCGAAGCGCGCGAGGATGCCGTCCCTCATCGCAACGAAAAGAGGCGACGGCACGAGAGCGCGTAGGGTGGGGCCCTCCGACAACAAGAGGGCGTAGTTCCACGAGTATCGAATCTGATGGGTGCAGTTCCCGATTTGACGGCAAAGAACAAAGCAAAATCGATCACTTGCGAGGTGTAGGTTGAACTTCGGGGCTCTCTCACGGCAAATATCCAATTGCGAGTTGAGATATTTGAAGGAGGAGCCC
>DASWDH010000267.1:0-1869 GCA_036395495.1 Polyangiaceae bacterium | reverse complement strand
ATTTGATCGGATACCGGGAACTCGTAGGTGAACCTCGAGATGCCGATGCCGGCGGTCATGTCGAACGGGCTATCGTCACGATGCAAGATTTGATAGCGCGTGCCTAACCGCCACGCGGAGGAGGCATAGCGCAGCGAGACGTCGAGATTGTCGATCGGCACGTACGCCACCCCCAGGTGAGGACCGAGCGAGGGAGGATTGGTGGCGAGATTCACACCCCCGTCATAGATCTTGAGCTTCTCCTCGGACGTTAGTTCCCGGGACCGAGAGGAGTCCACGAGCGCCTTGGCCGCGTCGGTCGCCTTCACGATCGTGCCGAGCGGAAAGGCAAGGTCGAGTCCTGCGCCGGCCTGCAGGTGACCTCGCGGCGCCACATGCGCCGGCTGAAAAGTCGAAAGAGACGGCGCACACGCAGCACAAGCGATGGCCAACGAAACAAAGAGGAATCGCACCATCGGCCGATAGTAACAGATGCGCGATCGGTCCGGACGTCAGCGTGCCGGTCGGCGGCGGCGCATCGCGATCACGAGAGCACCGAACATGGCGAACAAGCTCGCGCTCGTCGTCCGCGATGAACGACCGATGAGCGAACAAGAGCAGCCGCCATCGTCCGAGCCGCCGCTCGAGCCGCCCGCGCCCGAGGCTCGGTTGGTGGTTCCAGCCGCACCGGCCGCTTGTCCATCCACCGATCCCACGCTCCCACCGCTTCCTCCGCCGTCGAGCGTTCCGTTTGCACCCGATTCGGCGCCCGCGTCGACCGGAACCACGCCGGCGTCAGCGCAGGGAGTGGCATCGTCGACCACGGTGGTAAAAGGCATGTTGGTGATGCCGGTCAACGCAACATCGTCGATGTCCCAGCCAGGTCCTCCTCCGCCGTCGTCCGCGCCGATCCGAAAACGGATCTTCACGGTCTTGCCGGCCAGTTTCGTGCCGAGATCGAGCGATACGTTGGCGTAATCGGGATAGCCTGTCGATTGGCCCGCCCAAGCCTTGCGCCCCGCGAGGGGATTGGGATTGGGATTGTTCGATCGATGCAACGTGCGTGGGTAGGATGGGTCGACGTACGTCGAGATGTCCTTCCAAGTTGCTCCGCCGTCCTCGGACAGCTCGAGCACGCCGCCATCGAATTGGACGTCGGCTCCTCCGGGAACGACCGGGCCGACTTCGAACGAAAAACGATGCTTGAAAGCGACCACCAACGGGCTGCTCGGGCTCACGACGAGGTCGGGCGAAACGAGGCTCTCGTCGGCAACGGCCGGCACGTCGTCTCCGTGCCACACGTGATTCGTTGCATCCCCTTTTCGCGACCAGCCAGCGGTGCGCTGCTGCCGCGACCCATGCGCCATCGTCCACACCGGCGGCTCCCCCTCCACATCGTCGGTGGCGGATGCCTTCGGCAGGTAGTCGAGGTTGTAAGGCGCTTGAAAAATCGTATTGGCGGTGGGTTTCCACGCGTCGGCATCGCTCAGGGTGATGGTCACCGGCAGAATGCCATGCTTGCCAGCCGCGTCTTTGGCCGAGACACCGATCGTCACCGTCGCCGTGCCGTAGGGATTGAGCGACGCCACACTGGCCGCACCGTTGTTGTCGAAGGTGACGTTGGGATCGGTGGTGCTGACCTTCACCTGAGTCTTGGTGAGCGCCAGCCATCCCGCGTTGCGGATGCGCACGGTAAGCTTGCCCGTTTCCCCCGGATCCAAGCTTCCGTCGCGATCGCACGAGCGCACCGAGTCGTCGATCTTCGCGTCGACGAGGGCGAGATTGCCCTTGTAATCGAAGTTTTCGACCATCTCGTTGAGCGTCGTCGACGGAGTAGGCGGCGCGACCGCTCCCACGCCGAGCCCGCGCTTGGCAAATCCCTTGGCGATC
>DASWDH010000266.1:0-4008 GCA_036395495.1 Polyangiaceae bacterium | reverse complement strand
CCTCGACGCCCAACGTGGCGGCCAAAAGTTCGCGCAAGTCTTCGAGCTTCATCGGTTTGATCAGCACCCCTCGGACCCACCTGCGCCGCGGATCTTCTTCGGCGATCTGTTGCGCCCAGCCCGTCAACATGTAGACCGGCGTGCGGGGCGAGAGCGTGCGGATCTCGCGGGCGACGTGCCAGCCGGTCATCCCGGGCATTCCGAGATCACAGAGGATGAGATCGTAGTGCAGCCCGCTCCTGAGTTGGTCGAGCGCCAACGCGCCATTCAGTGCCACGTCCACATGCTGACCGTCGAGCTGCATCACCATTTTCGTCGCCTCGAGGCTATCGGGGTCGTCGTCGATGAGCAAAATGCGATGCGGAGACGGCGGCTGCGACGATCGGCGCACCGGACGCGGCGTGCTCGCCTCGGTCGCGATCGGAAACGAGAGCGTGAAGCAGGCTCCGCCTTCGGGGCGGTTCTCGGCCGAGATCTCGCCCCCCAGTCGCGTCAGCACGCCATGCGCCATCGACAGGCCGAGGCCGGTGCCTCGACTGCCCTTGGTGGTGAAGAACGGATCGAAGACCTTGCCCAAATCTTCCGGAGGGATTCCCCCGCCTTCGTCGAGCACTCGGATGATGGCCTTGTCGTTTCGCTGCTCGCCTTCGATCTGAATGATGCCGCCGCTCGGCATGGCGTCCCGTGCGTTGAGAAGCAAATTCACGATCACGTGCAGCAGATCGGATGCGAACGCGCGCACCTCCGGCAGCGGCGGCAGCTCGGTTCGAATACCAATCGGGACCCCATCGAGCGAGCTTTGTCCCTCGATGCCCGTGCGCACGATCTCGATCGCCTCGCGAATCGTGGCGCCGAGGTCCACACTCTCGAGCGGCCGGTCGTGGGGTTGCCGAGCAAATTCCTGAAGGCGACCTACCACCACCGCCGCGTCATTGATGATCCGCGAAAGAGCGCGGATATTGTCTCCTTGCTCCGCCTGGCAAAGAGCGTCTTGCTCGATCAACGAGAGCCGCAAACCCATGGCGTGCAGCGTGTTGTTGAGGTCGTGGGCGACGCCGGACGCCAGCTCGCCGATGGCTCGAATCCGCTCCTGGCGAAGAAGGGATTGGCGTGCTTGGTCGAGTTCTCGCTCGGAGCGAACTCGATCCGTCAAATCGCGGACGAGCACGGCTACTTGCGCCGGAACTCCCATCAGACGCTGGAAGTCGGCTTCGAGGTACTCGTCTTTGGCGACGTTTTGGTACGTTCTCGTGGCGCTGTCGGCTCCGCTCGCAAACATCACCGAGGCCTCGCGGCACACCAACGTCCACAGAGTCGGGAACTGTGCGTCGATTTCGTCGCTCGTCGCATCCAGGCGCCTCCACCCGATGCCGCTGGTCTGCTGATTGAGCGCGTGGAACTTGGCGTTACAAATCACGATGATGCCGTTTTGAACGACGGCGAGCGCCGCCGACGTGCTCTGGAGCGCCCACCATCCGAGCTGAAACTCGATGTTTCCCTTCCGGTTCAACGCGTCGAGCTCTTGAACGGTGGCTGTGTATTTCCGACGAAGGCGCGCATGACGTCGACTCAGATCGGCCCGTTCGACAGCGCCTCTCGCGAATGTGCCCGATGGAAGCTTGTGTGCTGAAGACGCTCCCAATCCAAAGGGCTTGGCGTTCCGCTTCACGCCGGACTTCGCTCTTCTTTTCAGGTTTCCCAAAAGTTCGTCCTCGCGCGCGAGGATAATCGATTCTCTCGCGAAGTGATCAACCAAGGGACCTAGGCTGTGGTGGGCATGCGAGTCGGAGATGTCGAAGCAAATCGAAGCCCTCGCGCTTTCCGATGTGCGGCGCAGGTTTCGGCGCGCGCCGCATGTCGCCTCCACGTTCGCGGATCCGGCCTACAAAGTGGCGTGGGGCAACAAAGCCCGGTATCAGGTTGACTATGTAGCGATGATCGACCTTGATCTCTCGCGGTGGCGACTGCGAGTCGTATTGATGATGGGACGGTTCGATCGCGCGGCTGCTTGCATCGTGATTACGAGTTGGTTACGACTTCTTGCGGAGACTGCGACGAACACTCTCTCTGATGACTCGCGGGCTGCGTGCCAAGGGAACAAACGCAACAAACATCACTGGCCGACTTTGGGCCGATCGGTCAAAGTCAGTCGAGAGGTATAAAGCGGGGATGAGTGTCACCGTTGTATTGGTCGATGACCATTTGGTTTTCCGCGAAGCATTCCGCACTCTGCTCTCGGCAACCGCCGAATTTTCGGTCGTCGCCGAGGCATCGCAAGGGAGCGAGGTCACAGCAATATTCGAAACGGTGAAACCGGACGTCGTGGTGATGGACGTCACCTTACCGGGCATGGACGGTCTCACCGCGACGCGCGAGCTCGTATCGCGGCATCCCGAGGCGAAGGTGATGATGCTGAGCGCGCACGCCGTGCACGATTACGTGATGCGAGCGTTCAGCGCGGGCGCGTCCGGTTACGCGCTCAAGTCCCAGGCAGCGGCGGCGGTCGTATCGGGTCTGCAGGCGGTCGCGCGCGGCGATCGCTACCTCGCACCCGAGTTGCCTTCTTCTCTTCTGTCCAGCGGTCGCACGCGTCGCAAGGGTGCGCCGGGACAGCTCGATGGATTGTCGAACCGGGAGCGCGAGATCTTCGACCTGGTGGTTCGCGGTCACTCCAACGCGTCCATTTCTGAAGAGCTCTCGATCAGCGTGAAGACGGTGGAGACACATCGAGCCAACATCAACCGCAAGCTCGCGGTGCACTCCAGCACACAGCTCTTGCGGTTTGCCGCGCTGCGCGGACTCGTTTCGGAGTAACACACTCGGGGCAGCCTCGGGGGGGCGATTCAGCCATCGGCGATGACGCCGAGCAGCTCTTCGTGAAAGGAATGGAACGCCGATCCTTTCGGCCACTCGGGTGCCTGATCGAGCAGTTTCTTGGCGTGAACGAGCTTGCCATGATCGACGGCGACGACCGCAGCGGCGTAGCGCATCGCCCAGTGTACGAGCGGACTCTTTTTCGATGCTCGTTCGAGTAGCCGCATGTCTTGTGGCGTGCTGGTATGGGCGAAAGCGCGCGCAAACGCGGCCAGTGCGTCGCGCAATATGCGCACTCGCCCCTGCATGAATGGCCCGGCCAGCGGCAGCGGAAGCGAGGAGAGGCGCGATGCCTTCGTCAAGGCTCCCTCGCGATCACCTTCGAAAGCATCGAGCAGCGTCTCCACGAAGAGCCTGTGTTCGAGCGCTGCCTCCCAGGCCGGACCGCGCACCGATCGGCCGAGCGCCGTTCGCGCTTGTTCGACCCAGCCGCACGAGGCAAACGCCGCCGCCGTGATGAGCGGGCCCATCGTTTCGGGATACGGCAACCTCTCGATGTTCCCCGACCAGGCACTCAGCACCGAGTGCACGTCACCCGAGCGCAGCACGTCGCGCACGCGACGCCGAGCCAAATAGCTCGGAAGCATCATGAGTACGAAGAGCGTGGCGAACAGAGCCGCTGTGAGCGGTTCACGGGCGGCCGTGCGAATCGCCATCGCCACCAGCGCGGCCGACAAAACGAAGGGCGCCCAAGCCAGGATCTTCGCGCGCAGCGGAGGAGTAGGAGAAACGTCCATGGATCAGCGCGCCCCCCCAAATAAAACGAAGGGCCTACCACACCCGCTTTCCGCTACCGTTGCTCCCTTCCGGGCCTGGCGGGGTTCACGTCGCGCTGTCGGTAGACCCACGAGGGGACTCACGTTTGGCAGTACTCTATCGCAGGTGCGACGCTCTGTCGAGGTCGAGAGACCTCGCGTACGTCCTAGTGTTTCTTTGTCTTACTCGGCGCGACCTTCGGCTCGGCTGTTGTGTTACTCGGCGCGGCTGCGGTCGGCTCAACCACTTCGATCACCTCGTCGTACACGGCGTAGTCTTCGCCTTCCGTCGTTACTTCGAACGTACGCTGGTTTTCACAGAGACCGGCCGGGCTCACCAACCACCCGGTGCGCATGTCGAAGATGTAGCCGTGGGCCG